>JASHXX010000349.1 GCA_030043335.1 Xanthobacteraceae bacterium | reverse complement strand
TGCCCATTTCGGCTCACGCCAGGTGCCGCTGGCGGAGAAACAGGCGCTGGTCGACGACGTCTTCCGCAGCGTCGCACATCGTTACGACCTGATGAACGATTTGATGTCGTTCGGGCTGCACCGCGCTTGGAAGGACGCGCTGGTCACGGCGGCCAATCCGCCGCGGCACCGCGACTTCGCGCTCCTCGACATCGCCGGCGGCACCGGCGACGTCGCCATGCGCGTCATCGCGGCCGGCGGCGAGCACACCCGGGCGACGGTCTGCGACATCAACGCCGAGATGCTCGCTATCGGACGCGAGCGCGCCGCGGCGCGGGGCCTCGGCGCGGTCCTTACCTTCACCGAAGCCAATGCCGAGGCGCTGCCGTTCGCCGGCCGCAGTTTCGACGCGGCGACGATCGCCTTCGGCATCCGCAACGTGCCGCGCATCGAGGCCGCCCTCGCCGAAGCGTTTCGCGTGCTCCGGATCGGCGGCCGCCTGCTGTGTCTCGAATTTTCCGCCGCCAATGTTCCCGGGCTCGACCGGCTCTACGAGCTCTACTCGTTCAATGTCATTCCCGCGCTCGGCCGCGCCGTCGTCGGCGACGCCGAATCCTACCGCTATCTCGTCGAGTCGATCCGCCGGTTTCCGCGGCCGGCGGATTTCGCCGCAATGCTGCGCGCCGCCGGCTTCGGCCGGGTGTCGTTTCAGCTCATGACCGGCGGCATCGTGGCGCTGCACTCCGGCTGGCGGTTGTGATCTCGGCTCCCGCGCATCTGCTTCGCCTGGCGCGCGCCGGCTTCGTGTTCGCCCGCGAGGGCGTGTTCGGCGTCATCGATCCGGCGGCGGTGCCGGCACCGGCGCAGCCCTTGTTCCGTCTGGCGCGGCTGTTCGAGCGTCGCAGCACTGGCGCCGCGGAAACGCGCCTGTCCGTGGCGCTGACCCGGCTGGGGCCGAGCTATGTGAAGCTCGGCCAGTTCCTGGCGACGCGGCCGGACGTGGTCGGCGCCGCGCTCGCGCGCGATCTCGAGCGCTTGCAGGACCAGATGCCGCCGTTCCCGCAAGCGGCGGCGGAAGCCGCGGTCGCCGCCTCGTTCGGCCGGCCGGTCGGCTCGGTGTTTGCGCGCTTCGGGCCGCCGGTTGCCGCCGCTTCGATCGCGCAGGTGCATCGCGGCGAGGTTGAGACCGGTTCGGGCCTGCGGCCGGTCGCGATCAAGGTGCTGCGGCCCGGCATCGAACGACGCTTCCAGGCCGATCTGCGCTCGTTCGACTTTGCCGCACGCCATGCCGAGGATCTTTCCGCCGAGGCGCGGCGGCTGCGGCTCGTCGAGGTGGTCGAGACGCTGCGCCGCTCGGTCGGGCTGGAGATGGATTTCCGCATGGAGGCGGCGGCGCTCTCGGAAATGGCGGAGAACACCAAGGGCGATCCAGATTTCCGCGTGCCGGCAATCGACTGGGACCGCACCACCAAGGAAGTTCTGACGCTGGAATGGATCGACGCGACGCCGCTGTCCGACCGCGTCCGGCTGCAAGCTCAGGGCTTCGACTTTCGCAAGCTCGCCCGCGCATTGATCCAGACCTTCCTGCGTCACGCGCTGCGCGACGGCTTCTTCCACGCCGACATGCATCCCGGCAATCTGTTCGTCGACGACGAAGGCCGGCTGATCGCGGTCGATTTCGGCATCATGGGGCGGCTCGGCGTCAAGGAGCGGCTGTTTTTGGCGGAAATCCTGCACGGCTTCATCACCCGCGACTATCACCGCACCGCCGAGGTGCACTTCGAAGCGGGCTACGTGCCGCCCTCGCACTCGATCGAAAGTTTCGCCCAGGCGATCCGGGCGATCGGCGAGCCGATCCACAACCGCGCCGCCGAGGATATCTCGATGGCGCGGCTCCTCACCCTGCTGTTCGAGGTGACCGGGCTGTTCGACATGCGCACCCGGCCGGAACTGCTGCTGTTGCAGAAGACCATGGTGGTGGTCGAAGGCGTGGCGCGCTCGCTCGATCCGAAGCTCGACATGTGGTCGACCGCGGAGCCAGTGGTCAGCGAATGGATGACGCGGCATCTCGGTCCGGCCGGCAAGCTCGAGAATGCAGCCGAGGGCGCGCTCGAGCTTGGCCGTTTCATCGGCAGCGCGCCGGGGCTCCTCACCCGCGGCGCCCGCGTGCTTGATCAGCTCGACGAGAACACTCGCGACGGCCTGGTGCTGTCGCCCCAGACCATCGCCGAGATCGGTAACGCCGAGGCGCGCCGCAACCGCTGGACCGTCGCGGCGCTGTGGGTCATTGCCGCGCTCCTCCTCTGGATCGTCATCCGGGCCTGGTGATTGCATTGATTGCATTGCAATCATGGGCTAGGATCGGGCGCCATGGCCAGCCTCACCGTCCGCCAGCTTGACGACCGGCTGAAGCAGCTCCTGCGGCTGCGCGCCGCGCGCCATGGCCGCTCGATGGAGGATGAGATCCGCGTTATACTGCGCGCAGCGGCGCAGGGTGGCAGCCATAAGGCGGCCGAGCATGCCGCGCCGCCGGTCTCGCCGTCGCCGCGGGTAAGCAGCGCCGTCGCCGCGGCAGGCGGCCGCGTCCTCCTGGTCATCGGCGGCGGCATCGCCGCCTATAAATCGCTCGATCTGATCCGGCGCCTGCAGGACCGTGGGACCAGCGTGCGCTGCATTCTCACGCCAGCCGCGCAGCACTTCGTCATGCCGCTCGCCGCCGGCGCACTCTGCGGCGAGCGCGCCTACACCGACCTGTTCGATCCGCAGAGCGAGTTCGACGTCGGCCATATCCGGCTTGCCCGCGACACCGATCTCATCGTCGTCGCGCCGGCAACGGCCGATCTTATCGCGAAGCTGGCCGGCGGCCATGCCGACGATCTCGCCAGCGCCGTGCTGCTGGCGACCGCCAAGCCGATCCTGATCGCGCCAGCGATGAATCGGCAGATGTGGGCGGCCAAGGCGACGCAGCGCAATCTCGCCCAGCTCGTCGCCGATGGCGTGCGCGTCGTCGGTCCTAACGCCGGCGAGATGGCCGAACGCGGCGAAGCCGGCGTCGGCCGCATGGCCGAGCCGCTCGAGATCGTTGCCGCGGTCGAGGCGATCACGTGCAAGACCGGAGTGCTCTCGGGCACGCGCATGCTCGTCACCTCGGGACCGACCAGCGAGCCGATCGATCCGGTGCGCTTCATCGCCAACCGTTCGTCGGGCAAGCAAGGCCACGCCATCGCTGCGGCCGCAGCGGCAGCCGGTGCCGAGGTGGTTCTCATTAGCGGTCCGGTTAACCTGCCCGATCCATCTGGCGTCACAGTGGTGCGGATCGAAACGGCACAACAAATGCTGGCGGCGGTCGAGCAGGCGTTGCCGGTCGACGTCGCCGTCTTTGCCGCTGCCGTCGCCGATTGGCGCGTCGAGCGGGTAAGCAGCCGCAAGATCAAGAAACAGCGTGGCGGCCCGCCGAAGCTCGAGCTCGTTGAGAATCCCGACATCCTGTCCACGGTTGCGCATCGCAAATCCGGCCGGCCGCGCCTGGTCATCGGATTTGCCGCCGAGACCGATGATGTCATCGCCAACGCCAAGGCGAAGCTGAAGAAGAAAGGCTGCGACTGGATTCTCGCGAACGACGTGTCGCCAGCGACCGGGATCATGGGCGGCGACGCCAACACGGTTCATCTGGTGACCGCGAGCGGTGTCGAATCCTGGCCGCCGCAGGCGAAAGATGGCGTGGCGCGCACCCTGGTGGAGCGCATCGCCGCCGCGCTCGTAGAGGCCAAGAAGTGAGCGGCGACGAAACGGTCGAGGTCCGGATCGTGCGGCTGCCGCACGCCGTCGATCTGCCGCTGCCGCAATACCAAAGCGCGCAGGCCGCTGGCCTCGATCTCCTCGCCGCGGTGCCGGAGGATGCGCCGCTTACGCTGGCGCCAGGCGCGCGCGCCTTGATCCCGACCGGCGTTGCGATCGCCTTGCCGCCGGGGAATGAGGGACAGGTCAGGCCGCGTTCGGGCCTTGCCGCGCGGCACGGCGTGACCGTGCTCAACTCTCCCGGCACGATCGACGCCGACTATCGGGGAGAACTACAGGTGATCCTCGTAAATATGGGCGCCGAGCCATTTGTAGTTCAACGCGGCATGCGCATTGCCCAGCTCGTAGTCGCCCCAATAAAGCATGCGAAACTTGTTGAAACGGTCAGCCTGGAGCTTACCGATCGCGCCGCAGGCGGGTTGGGTTCCACCGGATTGGTTGCGAATAGTATCGACAAGTGCAACTAGTACGAAGTTCAA
>JASHXX010000348.1 GCA_030043335.1 Xanthobacteraceae bacterium | reverse complement strand
CGTCAGCTGGTCCTCCATCAACTCATTGGGTCGCGATTGACCGAATATTAGGCAGAAACTCTCGCGAAACAGCTGCGCCACCCTAAAATCGTAATGTTCCTCAAAATATCTGTCTCTGAGAAGTTGCAACTCATAGAGCATCCAACCAATTCATCCCCAATAGAAAGAAACAACGGGGATGAAAAAATGGCCGATGCCGACAGCGCACACAAAGCTGACCTCGTCGCCGAGATCGTCTGCAGTTATGTCGCCAAAAACAGTATCGCCGTCGACCAGATCGGGCCGCTGATTGCGACCGTACATCGCACGCTGAGCGCCCTCGGCGACAGCGAGCCGGCCCCTGCCCCGCAAGTCCGGGCGCCGGTAGTGCCGGTCCGTCGTTCGGTGCAGCCAGATTATGTCGTGTGCCTCGAGTGCGGGTTTCGCGCGCAGACCCTGCGGCGGCATTTGCGGGTGCAGCACGGCCTCGATCCCGCTGCTTATCGGGCGCGCTGGAATTTGAAGCCGGATCACCCGGTGACGGCGCCGACTTATTCGAGGAAGCGCGCGGCGATGGCCAGGCAGATCGGGCTCGGTCGCAACCGGTCAATAACGGAAACGCCGGTCGCGCCACGGCGGCGGGGACGGCCGCGCCGCGCGACCGCGTAAGATCCGCGGACCCTGTTTAGACGGCGCAACGATGCAGGAAGGAGCGTATTGCCCCATATCCGGGGGTGATTTTGTCCGCCGCAGCTGACCCGACGAGGAGGCACGGAATGGCCCGCCGCACCTTACCCCGGAAAGTCATGTATTTCGAGCCGATCGCGCCGCGTCTCGCCCGCAACACGGTCATCGTGTCTACGTTCGAGGTCGGCCGCCGTTTCCGCTGCACGATGCGCGTCGATTGCGGCCGGCTCGACCCTGGTTCGGTGATCAGGCCGGCGCCCGGCGAATGGCGCCCGCACATGCCGGAGCGCCTCGACGAGGAGGAGCTGGCAGACTGGCGCGCCGGACGGGATGCGATCTATCAGCTCGCCGCGCTAACGATCGGCGCACGCCTCGCGGTTGCCGATGCATAAGTCAGGGTTGCCTACATGGGGGTGTTTAGGCGATGGAGCGCCGCCGCCCCTTCCCTCGCGGTGGGCCTACGATTGTCTCAAATCCAAAGCCTAATCAACCCATTTTGGGGGGTTGACCTCGCTGGGCCCGTGCGGTGCGCTATTCCCCTTTATCGATAGGGGCGGGGGAGCTGGTGGCGGCTGCTTACCGGCACGAAATGCTGAGTATGGGAGCGATGAAGGGCGAGGCTGGCTGGGAGGCCGCCCTGAATATGCCATTGCCACCAAAACCGGGCTTTTACCTGCTCGATGAGGCACGTACGCAAATCATCACCTATCTCGATTGGGTAACGCACGACCTCGCGCGGGGCCCGTCTCCGAAGGAGTTACGGGGTGAGATCGAGCGCGCCGCCGAGCGCTTGCTCGAGATCTCGCTGGCGCTGTGCGATCTTCTCGACGACGGTGATGGCGCCATGTGACGGCGGCGCAAAAGCCGAGCGTCACGATGGACCACCAGCCCCCTCCCCTATCCTTTTTGGGAAAGCCCGACTTGGTCCGCTTCCTGATGGCGATACAGGACGTTATCACTAGCAAGATGCCAGGACCGGGCAAGGGTGGTGACCGGCGGCTGTTACCTCGTTGCGGTCGTTGCTCAGTACGAGGGGCGGCGGCAGGCGTCCACAAACAAGCGACGGGCTTCCGTCACCTCAATCCGGCAACCTCCGCGTAGGCCCTCAGCTCCCGTTCCACATCATAACCGCTGGTCCCGAAGATGATGCCGGTGGCGCCGCGGGCCTCGAGCTGGGTGAGACGTTCGCGCAACTCCTCGCGAGTGCCTGTGAAGGTCATCTGTTTAGCGGCGGAGACGTCGATGAGCGCGTCATGGCCGTTCGAAATGTCGAGGGAATGACCGCGGTGAACGGAGAGGTGGCGGATTTTTTCGTCCACCCGCTCGACACTGGCCAGCCACGCTTCGCCCGTCGGCAGTGCTTTCAGGCTTTCCGGATCGGTCGTGTACCTGAGGTGATAGGCGAGTGCCACCAGCGGCTTGACGGCGGTCGAGGCGCGCGGCGAGGTGACGTCTTCGCCATCATCGAGGACCGTGCCGCTGGTCGACACAAGGCAGGTCTCGAACCCTTCGGCGGGGCCGCCGAGCGAAATCAGGCCGTCGGCAATCTCTTTGGCGAGCGCGCGGGCCCTGGGGCCTTGGCCTGCCATGTAGACCGACACGTTGATCGGACGATCGGGCAGCCAGCCGTCGGACGCGAGGATCTGGGCGAGACCGCCGTCGATCTCGGCAATATCACCGCGCAGCAATGCCTTAACCTGCGCGATATGCGTGCGCATGCTCGCGAGGCTCAACGGCTTCTTGCCCATCCCCGCGCGACCCGTAAATCCGGTACCGAACCCGACCATCAGGCGTCCCGGCGCGATGTGCTCGAGCGTCGCGATGGCCGAGGCCTGTGCCATCGGATGGCGATAGCTCGGGATCAACACGGAGAGGCCAAATTTGATGCGCTTCGTCTGTGCGGCGATGCGGGCGAGAGTGACCCATATGTCGTGGCCGAAGGCAGGGATCTCGGGACACCAGACCGCGCGAAAGCCGAGCTCTTCGGCAAGAAGCGCGTACTCTACGGTTCGGGGGCCGGGCGGCAGGCGGAAGTCATAGGTCAGCACGGGGTGATCCAGAATAAGAATCTTTAACCGACATTCGCCCGATTCCCGGCGATTTCGGAGACACGGTCACCTCTTTGACAGGTTTGGGCAATCGTAAATCGTATCGGTTTGCCACGCCACTGGCGCCTTCGCGCCGGTCAACGGCCGTGCGCCGGATCGGAGCCGATCGGCAAGCTTCGGCCCTCAGCAGGCGTTCGCGCTGCGCCAGCGGCGACGCAAGCCGCCGCACAGGTCCGCAAGCCGAGGCAGAACGAAGACCTATTTGCAATCAGAGGGATCGCGGCGGCGATCATTGGCCCCGGTGGCAGATCGGCCGCGGCGAGCCCGTCGCTTTCATCATCCCAAGCCTGATAGACGTCGTGGGTCCGGCGGTGATCTTTTATACCCGAGGCAAGACGGCTCCGAGGACGCTGCAACGAGCGCTCGGGACGCCGAAACCGCAGTCGCCATCCGGTTGCCGCGAAGCACTGCGGCCGCTAGTTTTTCCACCAGCCTAATCTGCGCCATCCGGCGCCCCTCGGGAGAAGCGTTCATGACCGTTCTGATTATCGGCGGAACCGGCTTTATTG
>JASHXX010000347.1 GCA_030043335.1 Xanthobacteraceae bacterium | reverse complement strand
ATCCCACGCCGTTCCCTAGAGCTTCTAGATAATGCACCCGACACTTTTCTCCAAGCGTCGAGGAACCGCGCGATCTCGGCTTTCGTGGTGGTCCAGCCCACGCTGACGCGGACCGCGCCGCGGGCGAGCGCCGGCGAAACGCCCATGGCGGCAAGGACATGCGAGGGCTGCACCTTACCGGAGGAGCAGGCCGCTCCGGAGGAGACCGCGACCCCTTTGAGGTCAAGCGCAATGACCGCGGTTTCCGCCTTGGTGCCTTCGATCGCAAATAGCGTCGTATTGGGCAGCCGCTCGACGCCGGCGCCGAAAATGACCGCCTTCGGGCTGACCGCGCGCAGCCCATCTTCGAGTTCATCGCGCAGCGCCAGCATATGGGCGGCCTCGGCCCCACGCCCGCGGCGCGCAGCCGCCGCAGCGGCCCCGAAAGCAGCGATCCCGGCGACATTCTCGGTGCCGGCGCGCATGCCGCGTTCCTGACCGCCGCCGCGAATAAGCGGATCGGGGAAATGGATCGCCTCGCTCCCGCGAACCAGGGCGCCGACGCCCTTCGGGCCGCCGATTTTGTGCGCCGAAAGCGTGATGAGGTCGGCGCCGAGCGCGCCGATGTCGCAGGCAATGCGGCCCGCGGCCTGCGCCGCGTCGACCTGGAGGAGACCGCCGGCCCGGTGCACGATCGCGGCCGCCTCGGCGACCGGCTGCACGATCCCGGTCTCGTTGTTGGCGACCATGACAGCGACCAGCGGCCGCGCCGTCGCCGCAACAGCTTCTTTGAGCGCGGCAAGGCTCAGGCGTCCGTCGGCATCGACGGGGATGTCGACGATCGCTTCGCGCGGGAACCGGCCGCCGGTGCGCACCGAGGCATGCTCAACCGCCGACATCAACAGCCCCCCGCGCGGCCGCTTCTCGCCCGAAATCTCGATCGCCGGGGTGAGCGCCAGCATGTTGGCCTCGGTGCCGCCGGAGGTGAAGAACACGTCCGCGGGCCTGGCGTCGAAGAGCGCCGCGACCGCCTCGCGGGCGCGCTCGACCGTGTAGCGGGCGGCGCGGCCTTCGGCGTGCACCGAAGACGGATTGCCGGCAAGCGCCAGCGCATCCTCGAGCGCCGCGCGCGCTTCGCTGCGCAGCGGCGCCGTGGCGTTCCAGTCGAGATAGACACGCTCCGTCATTGCCAATCCCTTGGCCGGACACCGGCCGGTCCCAGGCCGATCCTTATTCGATCAATCGGGCCGTGCCTTGTTCTTGTGCCGGCGCATACGCATGTGTGGCGTCACCGGAACAATGCGAGGCCCGCTGCCGCCGTGACGCTTGCTTTTTCTCCCCTTCGTCGTGCTAGAAGGCCCGTGTTGATGCCTGCGCCGCTGTCCGGGTTCGCCACCACGCCAAAATCTGAAATGGTTTTAAACACTTACGTGTGCCTGCGGATGCCGTCAAGCAACCGGGCCAGCCCGCGCTCCAATCGAGGTTAAATCATGCCCGAGGTCATTTTCACCGGACCCGGAGGCCGCATCGAGGGCCGCTACCACCCGGCGCGGCAAAAGAACGCGCCGATCGGCATCGTGCTGCATCCGCATCCGCAGTTCGGCGGCACCATGAACCACCAGATCGTGTACCAGCTCTATTACGCCTTCGTGCATCGCGGCTTTTCAGCGTTGCGCTTCAATTTCCGAGGCGTGGGCAGGAGCCAGGGCGGGTTCGACCACGGCGTCGGCGAGCTCTCTGACGCCGCCTCGGCGCTCGACTGGGCGCAATCGATCAACACCGAGGCGCGCAGCTGCTGGATCGCCGGCTTCTCGTTCGGCGCCTGGATCGGCATGCAGCTTCTGATGCGCCGGCCGGAGATCGAGGGTTTCATCTCGATCGCGCCGCCGGCGAACCTCTACGACTTTTCATTCCTCGCCCCCTGCCCGTCCTCCGGCCTCATCATCCATGGCGACAAGGACGCGGTGGTGCCGCACCGGGACGTGACCGGCCTGGTCGAGAAGCTCAAGACCCAGAAGGGCATCGTCATCGAGCAGAAGGTCGTACCCGGCGCCAACCACTTCTTCGACGGCAAGATCGAGCCGCTGATGAGCGCGGTCGGCGCATATCTCGACAAACGGCTCGGCAAAGGCGGCGACCGGCGCACCAGCGCCGCGTAACTCGCAGATTTCATTCGGCCGCGCTCGCTGGCGGCAGCGCAACAGTCTCGACCTTCGAGAGATCGAGCTTGCGGGACGCGTGATCGATGTCGAGCCCGACGAGGTTGCCGTCGGCATCGAAATCGGCGACGAAGCCCTCGACAATCTCGCGTGCCTCGGTGCCGGGCGTGTTCTTAAGCTCGATGTAAAGACTGTCGGTGTCGGGATAGTAGTGCAGCTTCATTGCTCGTACTCGCGGAAATTACGGTCGAAAAACGCGTTGTGAACCGTCTCCCCATCCAAGGTTACAACCCTAAGAATCGTGGTCGAGCCTCGCCAGACACTAAGATTCTGCCTCAGAAACGAATGCGGCCGTCTGTTTGAATTTCGCCCCTGACCGGACGACTGAGTACGTCTT
>JASHXX010000346.1 GCA_030043335.1 Xanthobacteraceae bacterium | reverse complement strand
CCGCGATTGGAAATTTTGTCGATCGCGCGCGCGCCAACGGCCTGATGGCCGGGCTTGCCGGCTCGCTGGAGCCGCCGGACATTCCGCGACTGCTGTTGCTCGCGCCCGACGTCCTTGGATTTCGCCGCGCCCTTTGCGCCGGCCGCGACCGCACTTCGCGTCTCGATGCCGACGCAATCGATATGGTGCGGGCGCTGATCCCGGCGGATTCGCGCGGGGCCCACGCCGGCCCCGCGGCCGTCGGCAAGATCGACTATCGCTTGCTGGCGGCGCGCGGCTACTCATTAGATTCGCGCGACGATGACGCCGAAGCCGATCGCATCTTCGTGCGCGATTTCGTGCTCCCGGTCCGCATCGGCGCCTATGCCCATGAGCGGGAGAAGCCGCAGAACGTGCGCTTCAACGTCGACGTGAAGGTGCGGCGCGCCGATCATTTGGCGGAGGATATCCGCGACGTATTCTCATACGACCTGATCACCGATTCCATCCGGATGATCGTGGCGCAAGAGCATATTGCGCTGGTCGAGATGCTTGCCGAGCGGATTGCCGCGGTCATCCTGACCTATGCTCGCGTCACCAGCGTGACCGTGCGTATCGAAAAGCTCGAAGTAGGTCCCGGCGGAGCGGGCGTCGAGATTGTGCGTCACCGCGCGAGCGAAGTGGCCAAGGTGCATCAGCTCTATCCCGTCGTCGGCGCGGAGGCCAATCCGAAAGTGGCGACCTGAATGCACGATCTGCATCGTCCCGTCGTGGTCAAGCTCGGCGGCAGTTTTGCCTTCTCTGCGCATCTGCGGGACTGGATCGCGGCGATTGCCGGATGCCCGGGACGCGTCATCATCGTGCCTGGCGGCGGACCGTTTGCCGACACCGTGCGGTCCGCACAACAGCGAATGGGATTTGGTGACCGCGCCGCGCACGAGATGGCGATACTGGCGATGGAGCAATATGGCCGCGCGCTCGCCAGCCTCGATGCCCGGCTGTCGCCCGCCGACACCGTCGAGGCCATTCGCCGCGATATCGATGCCGGACGAATACCGGTGTGGATGCCGGCGCATCTCGCGCTGCGCGCCGACGACATCGCGCCGTCATGGGACGTGACTTCGGACAGTCTGGCCGCATGGCTCGCCGCCAGAATCGGCGCGCGTCGGTTATTCCTGGTCAAGCATGTGGAACCTCGCCTGCGCGGGGCGCCCATCGACGATCTGGCGGCGATCGGCGTCGTCGACAGGGAGCTGGCGCGGCGGCTGCAAATGAGCGCGGTCGACGCCTATGTTTTCGGGCCGGCCGATCACGGCGCGGCAGTCGCTGCGATCCGCGACGGCCCTGCGGTCGAGACAGTGTCGGCCTGCTGACAACGGGCTTAAGATATGACGCCATGGCCAAGCTCAAGACGCCGCGCTGGGGATGGGCGCTGACTGGATCGGGGCACTTTTTCAAGGAGTGCCTGCGCATGATCGGCGATCTCGACGACGTCGACCTGTTCGTGAGCAGGGCCGCGGCGGAAGTCGTACGCATGTACCGGCAGGAGCTTAAGCTGCCGAAAACCGCCCGCGTCTTCCGCGACACGACCGCGAGCGCCGCGCCGGTCGGCTTCTTCTACTACGGCGTCTATCACACCTTGATATTGGCGCCGGCGACCTCCAACACCGTCGCAAAATGCGTCTTCGGAATTTCCGATACGCTCGTCACCAACGTGTTTGCCCAGGCGGGGAAGTGCCGCGTTCCGGCGATCGTGTTCGCCTGCGATACGGCTCCTGAGCTTGAGACCGAAGCCCCCAAGGGTACCGTCAAGGTCTATCCGCGGGACATCGATCTAAAGAACACCGAGCGCCTGAAATCGTTCGAAAGCACGCTGGTAGTCGAGTCACTCGAACAGCTCGAAACGGCTTTGACGCGGCGCGAACGCGAACTGCATGGCTGAGCACATCCTCCTTCTCACCGGGCACCTCGCCCGCGCGCGGCTGCAGCGGGTTCTCGCCGGCGCAGGCGACCTCGGCTTTGAATGGTCGGTGCTCGACGTCGGCGTCAAGGTCGCGGCCCTGATGACGGAAGCGATCATCGTGCGGCGGTTGCCGCGGCCGGTCGAGGCGAGCCGCGTCATGGTGCCCGGCCGTTGCCGCGCGGATCTCAAGCGCCTCAGCGGCGAGTTCGGCGTGCCGTTCGAGCGCGGGCCCGACGAACTAAAGGATTTGCCGGCGTTCTTCGGCAATCACGGCAAAGCCCCCGATTTGTCGCGGCATGACATGCGCATTTTCGCCGAGATCGTTGACGCGCCCGTGCTCGGCGTCGACGCGATCGTGGATCGCGCCGCGGCGATGCGCGCGGCCGGCGCCGACGTGATCGATCTTGGCTGTCTGCCGGATACCCCGTTTCCCCATCTCGAAGACGCGGTGCGCGCGTTGCGTGCCGGCGGGCACGACGTCAGCGTCGACTCCGCCGATATCGAGGAGTTGCGCCGCGGCGGCGGAGCCGGGGCGAGCTTCCTGCTCAGCCTGACCGAGGCGACCGTTCCGGTCGCCGCCGAAACCGGCGCAACTCCCGTGCTTATTCCGGCGGCCCATGGCGACCTCGCCTCATTGTTGCGGGCGGCAGAAGCGGCCGACCGAGGCGGCATTGCCGCGATCCTTGATCCGGTTCTCGATCCGATCCATTTCGGGTTCATCGATTCGCTTGCGCGCTACGCAGAACTGCGGCGCCGGCTGCCGGCGGCCGAGATACTCATGGGCACGGGCAACCTGACCGAGTTGACCGACGCGGATTCCGAAGGCGTTACGGCAGCGCTGCTCGGCATCTGCTCGGAGCTCTTCATCCGCAATCTGCTCGTCGTCCAGGTCAGCCCGCATACCCGCCGCACCATCCAGGAGCACGACGCCGCGCGCCGCATCATGTTTGCGGCGCGCGAGGACGCCAGCACTCCCAAGGATTACAGCGGCGCGCTGCTGGCGCTGCACGAGCGCAAACCCTTTCCCAACACGCCGCGCGAGATTGCCGAACTCGCCGCTGAGGTCAAGGATGCCAACTTCCGCATCGAGACCGCCGAGGACGGCATCCATGTCTATAATCGCGACGGTCACCATGTGGCGCAGGACGCCATGTCGTTGTTCGCCAATCTTGGCGTCGAGAACGACGGGCCGCACGCGTTCTACCTCGGCACCGAACTGATGAAGGCCGAGATCGCGTGGCGGCTGGGCAAGCGCTATGCGCAGGACGCCCCGCTCGACTGGGGCTGTGCCGTTGATAGCGTGGCTGCGGATCTCACGCGCCTCGCTGAGGCCGGCCATACGTTGCGCGCGGCCAAGAGATGACCGATGCCGATGATCCGGGAAACCATCGTTTCCACAGTGGATGGGGAAGGGCGGGCTCACTTTGCTCCCTTGGGCATCATCGCCGAGGGCGATGGCTGGATCATCGCGCCATTCCGCCCGTCGAAGACCCTGGAGAATCTCAGTGTCGTGCCATTCGCAGTCGCAAACTTCACCGACGATGTTCGCGTTTTTGCCGGTTGCCTGACTGGGCGCCGCGACTGGCCGACGGCCGCGTGCGAGGATTTTTCCGTCCCGCGTCTTGCCGGCGCGCTGGCGCACAGCGAGCTCGCGGTCACGCGCCGGACCGAGGACGAACAGAGGCCGCGCTTTCACTGTCGCGCGCTACGCACCATCTCGCACGCGCCGTTCCGAGGCTTCAATCGCGCGCAGGCGGCGGTGATCGAGGCGGCCATACTCGTCAGCCGCCTGCACATGCTGCCGCGCGAGAAGGTCGAGCGTGAGATCGCTTATCTCGAAATTGCAGTCAGCAAGACCGCCGCCCCCGCTGAGCAAGAAGCGTGGACATGGCTGACGCAAGCCATTCAGGCGTTCTACGCCGAGGCCCGGCGCTAAGAAGGGCGGCGCCGGCCGACGCAGAACTTTCGCGTCAGCGTGACGGGAGCCCGGTCGCTCCGGTGAGGATCGTGCTGTTGAAGTCGGCTCTTGCGGTATTGGATCCGGCGAAATCCGCGTTGCTCAGATCGGCGCCTGCGAAATCCGCGTCGCTTAGATCGGCTCCGGAAAAATTGGCGCGCTGGAGCTTGGCGAACTCAAAGTTCACGTGGGCGAGAGCCGCGCCCTCGAAGTTCGCGCCGGTCAAGTTCGCGCGCGAGAAATCGGCGCGAATAAGGCCCATGGATTGGTTGCGCATATCGGCGGACGCGCGCAGATGGGACAGGTTCGCCCCACGCATATCGTCAAGGCTGAAACGCGCCGTCACCTTGGCGCCCGAGAGATTGGCCCCGAGAAAGCTCGCAGCCTCGTCGGGACGCGTTTCGAGCCCGGCCGATACGATCAGTGTCTCCAGCACCGCATCAGAGAGATCGGCATGGGAAAAGTCTGCGCCCATGATCCAGGCAAGGTTCAGCCTCGCTCGAGGCAATCTGGCACCGACGAGCTTGGATGCGACAAGCTTGGCGCCGCGCAGGTCGGCATCCGACAAGTCCGCGCCGGAGAGGTCGGCACCGGTGAAATCGAGCTCACGCAGGTCCAAGCCTGCAAGCGACCGGCCAGCGAAGCTTGCTCCACGTTCGGATGATGCGGCGCTGAGTGCTGCTTGTACTTCCTCGCGCGTGAGCTCGGCCGCGAACGCTTCGGGCAACCAAAGGAATAGGAGTGCTGCCCACAGCGGTGTCGAGACAAAGCGCATGTTCTCACTCTGCAACGTCAGGGCGCGTCCTTCGGCGGCATGCGCGGCGGCGGGAGCGGCGAGAACACGATGCCGCTGCTGTGATCCGGGGCAAACGCGGGGTCGAGCGGGCCTCCCGAGGCGGGGTCGCCGCCGCTGGTGGTGGTGATCGAACTCGGCGTTGCCTCGCGCGCGGTAAGCTCGGAGGTGCCGCCCTCGCCGGTGCCGAAATCCGCAGTGTGACCGCCTTCCTGCGGCTTGCCTTCGGCGCTCGCCTGCACCGCGGCTTCGGTCTTTTCGGCAAGCTTGGCGGTGTAGGGCAGGCGGTAGGCGCGCGGGACGCCGCTCGGACGATTTTCGTCATCGAGCGCCTCGACCCAAAGATGGATCGCGCCGGGATCGCCCGCCAGGGAATGCGGCTCGATGATTCGCGCGCCGAGGAGCTTGAAGTGCGCCGGCAGCGGATCGACCGACGACCAGCCGAGCAGCGCCCGCGTGCCGAAGAAGCTGACGACGTAGAACGCGCTCGTCACCAGGATTGCGCCCGCTTTCACCGGCAACGGCAATCGCGTGTAAACGCAAGCGCCGAGGAGCAGCACGCCGAGCAGCGCGTAGGCGATCGAGAGGCCGAGGATGATCGTGGTGAGACTGGTCATAGCTTCTTCACGTAGCCGGTCTTGGGATCGAGGTCGACGCCGTTACGGTGCATGTTGCGAAACGTCTCCATCAGCGATTTCCACCGGGAATTGACGTCGACCACCTTGCCGCCGTCGTCGAGCGTGAACCGCACCGCGGTCTTCTCGTCCCCGGTGTGGTCGACCAGCACGGCGTTGTCGAAGACCACCTGAGTGGTAGGATTGAGCTTCTGCACCTTGATCGTCGCCGCTACCGGCTGGCCGGTCGTCGCCTGAAAATGCGACACGTTGACGGTATATTCGCCCGGTACGATCCCGCGGATGGTGACGATTTCCTCGCGGATCGGCGAAGAGATTTTCTTGCCGTTGACCAGAATGAAGTCGTTGGCGCCGCCGCGATCGTCGCGCTCGAGCACCATGAAGCCGGCTTCCCGATGGCGATACCAGGCGATGTTGCCGGCCGGATCCTGCACGAACAGGTCGAGGTCGTCCGGGTGATTGTCGGGCCAATCCATGGTCACGATAAACTCGGCCTTGGAGTCGATCTTGCCGTCCTTGGCGTCGGGCGCGATCGCGAGCAGCGCGATGAAGAACAGGAAGGCGACCACCTGCAGCGCCTTGAACAGCATCACGCTGAACGGATCGAACGGCTCCTCGCGCGGATAAAGGCCGAACTCATCCAGCATCGTGGCGCTCCAACGCCGGCACGACGTGCGTCTCGGTGAGCCTGACCGCGTGCGAGAACACGCCGGCGGTCGCGGCGTCGAGCATGTAGTACTGGACCTTCAGCAGAATCGACCCGACGAGGCCGGCAAGCGTCGTGTACATGGCCACCGCCATCCCGTCGCCCATCAGCCCCATCGAGGA
>JASHXX010000345.1 GCA_030043335.1 Xanthobacteraceae bacterium | reverse complement strand
CTGAACTTGAGAAGGAGCATTTTAAGGTAGCTTCCCGATTTAACAATCGAGAGTTCACACGTTCAGAATTAAAGGCCTTGTATCACCAATTGCATCCTAGTCGTTCCCTTAAGTCGATGATGCCATCCGATTACTGCATCAATCCACGCGGCGGACGCCACGCTAAGGGCACTGAACACTTCGCAAAATTCCTTCGTTGGCTCGGTCCTGGTCGTTATCAAATGAGGCGTTCTTTCCAAGGTAATTCAAAATCGCGAACATACTTGTATTCAGCGCCACGACCGTACTTTGAAGCCATTATCTTAAATACCCTTTCGCAAAGCTTTTCAGCCTGATTCTTGCGGCTTTCGGTGAAAGCGCTGAATTCGTTTGGTTCGAAGTCGTTCTTAGTGTTCTGAATATGCACCCTGTTTCTAAGACGACGGAGTTCGTCCATTGAATTATAAAAATTTGTATTACCGACACCAAAGAAGTCGTGTTTCCTGGCACTGACGATATATTTTTCCAATTCGTCGGAAAACGTCTTTCCACGCACGTAATCCAGGACCGATTGAGCTAAATTGGTGACACCTTCAAACGTGTGTCTTTGAATACGAAAATGAAAATCGTACAACACTGCCCCTATGATAGAGACGATGATGATCGTAATCGGCTTGCACAAACAATCGTCTTTCGCGTTCGCTTGCTTGGTCGAACTGTCTGTACAGAATAGATAGGATTGCAAGATTGTGATTGATGTTATCGCCAAGCTTGAAGTTGCCGATGAACCTACTGCTTACCGTAAACATTCGTCGTGCAACCGCAACCGTGGCTATGAGCGGTGATTATCTTTTACTGGCTTCCTCTGCTCGCTTGAGCAAATCCACAATGGTTTCCGAATTTTCCTCTATTGCCTTGTTTGTGATATCGCATGAAATGCGATTGGCGCGTTTGGAATAGGCATCGAAACCATGGTCCTTTAGCAAAGCGAGGGAGGATGCGATGCCGACTGCGTCCTAGCTCGAATATCCGGTATCGCTCTTGCCGTCCCAAACCACCACGAAAGGCGGCGGAGCAGCATAGGCCGGATCAGCCTCAGCCATCAGCGCCAGCATTTGCAGAATTGCCGGCCCGCTCTTGTTGTCAAGGTCGGCATGCGTCTTCGCCGCCGAGCAAAGGTGCTCAACCAGCCCCGGCTTGTCGATTCTTGCCATCGCTTGGACTAAGACCACGAGTGCCGCCATGAGGCGGACTCGTATTCGTTCATTGGACGATCCATAGCCCTGACCTTGATTTAGTCTAGATATTTTGCGGAGCGAGCAGCAGCGACGGTATCCCACGGCTCGCAGCCTTATGGTTGCCGGCACACGCGCTACTCCCCCGCGGCGCTTCGGCATGCGCATTCGCATTGCGGAATTTTCGACCGGTAAGATCGACATACTGGTGTTGAAACGTCTGATTCGCAACGCTCGGTAGAGGGCGAAGCGAGCCAAGGCTCGTCGCGCCGAAGCCCATAGGGCAAGGGCGTCGGCCGGCAGCGGCTGGCAAATCCACGGGTCAAGATAGGACCTTTGCTTTCACCTCGGCGGTCGATGGGGCTGCGGTCGTCCGCCGCCGCAACCTGAAGCACTTTGGAACCTTCGCCCCGGTCGCTGGGTTGCCGCAGCGAATCGGTTGTCGCCCGGGCCGGATCGATTGCGAATCTGGCGCGCGGCGTCGAACGTCTCGCGCTCGGTGGCGGCTCAGCGCCGGCGCGGCACAGTCTCGGAGGCCGAAGATCGCGCATGACAGCACGCGCTAGCGGCCGCACCAAGGTCTCGCTCCTCGTCGCCGACGTCGACGGCACGCTCGTCACCGCCGAGAAGGTGCTGACGGCGCGCGCCGCCGCCGCGGTAAGGGCCCTGCACGACGCCGGCATCGCTTTCGCGATCACCAGCGGCCGTCCGCCGCGCGGCATGGCGATGTTGATCGATCCGTTGGCGTTGCGAACTCCGATTGCCGGTTTCAACGGCGGCATTTTCGTCGAGCCGGACATGACCATCCTGGAGCGGCACGTCCTTCCCGGCGACGCGGCGCGGCGCGCCGTCGAGGTCATTCTCGGGCACGGCATGGACGTGTGGGTCTATTGCGGCAATGACTGGTTCGTCCGCAATCTCGAAGCGCCCCATGTTGCGCGCGAGCAATGGACGGTCAAATTCGCTCCGACCGTCGTCGAGGATCTGGCAACCGTGCTCGGCAGCGCGACCAAGATCGTGGGCATCAGCGACGACTATGATCTGGTCGCGCGCTGCGAAAAGGACGCCCGGGAAGCGCTCGGCTCGCTGGCGTCGGCGGCCCGGTCGCAGCCCTATTATCTCGACGTGACCCACCCGGACGCCAACAAAGGAAGAGTGGTGACGACGCTGGCAAGACTGCTCGCCGTGCCGGTCGAGGAGATCGCGACCATCGGCGATATGCCGAACGACGTCCTGATGTTTCGCAACGGCGGGCTCAGCATCGCCATGGGCAATGCGAGCGCAGAGGTCCAGGGTCAGGCCGATTGCGTGACTGACTCTGTCGAAAATGAAGGCTTCGCCAAAGCGATCGAGCGCTTCATCTTGCCGGTCGACGGCTCGCCGGCGGCGGAGCCATCGCGCCGCGCTCCGCTCTCGGGCCCGACCGAGGAGGGCGATCAGCCGCCGCCGTAGTTGGCGGTGAGATAGTCGACGATGACCTTGGCGTCGGCCGGTTCGATCGGGGCGCCAAAGACCTTGATCATTTTGGTCACTTCGCTCTCCCAACCCTGGCGGCTGAGGAACGGCGCATTCTGGCGCGCATAGTCGAGCGAGTGACAGGCGGCGCAATAGGTCTCGACGGTTTCGCGGCCGACCCCGGCCTTGAGCACGACATTAGCCTGCGCCCAGGCATTGGCGGCAAACAGCAGCAACGCCGCACTCGTAACTATGTGCCGCATCATTTGCCTCCTTACAGGACGTTGACGGTGAGCGGGCGGATCACGTTGTTGTGGTAGCCCGCCGGATTGAAGATCAGTTTGTCGGCTTGGGTCTGGCCGACGGCGTTGCTCGCCCTCGCCATCACCTGATACTTCCCGGCTTGCGGCGGCGTGAACGGCAAACGAAAGGCGCGGAAGGCGAAGCGGCCGAGGTCGTTGCCCAGCTCGGCTTCACGCCAGGTTCCGCCGCCGTCGACGGAAATCTCGACGCGGCGGATGCCATAGCCGCCGTCCCAGGCGAGGCCGCGAATCTCGGCCGTCGCTGCGGCCCGCATGGTATGACCCTCGGCCGGCGCGGTGATCATCGAATTGACGACCATCTCGGTGATCGGCTCGTTCGCCGCCGCCACCTGCGACTGAAAATGCTGAACGATCGGGAACTTGCCGGTGGGAATGCGGTAGGCGCTCTTGATCCAGAAGCCGCCGAACGGCTTGGTCGAGGCTTCGATCGCATCGAGATGCTTCATCCAGTAGGTGGCGGTCCAACCGGGAACGACGAGGCGGATGGGAAAGCCGTTGAAATGCGGTAAGGGAGCGCCGTTCATCTCGTAGGCAATGAGCGTGTTGTCGTCGAGCGCCTTGTCCGCCGGAATGCTCTTGATGAAGTCGGGGGTTCCGTCGAGCACCGGGCCGTCGGCGCCGTTCGCCACGATCTCCACAGTTTCGGCGCGCAGGTTGGCGCGCTCGAGGATATGTTTCAGGCGCACCCCTTTCCACCGCGCATTGCCGACCGCGCCGAGCCCCCATTGCACGCCGGCGACATGCGGCTGCGAGAAGCCGCGGCGATTGCCGGAGCATTGACAGACCGCCGCGATTTCCACCGCCTCGAAATCGGAACGCAATTCGCTGAGGCTCAATTGCAGCGGCTTGCCGATGCCGTCGCCGGTCACTTTCAGCTTCCATTGCGCCGCGTCGATCTGTTCCGGGATGCCGGCGAGGTGGTAACGGACGAAGAAAGATTCGTTTGGCGTGAATTCCGAGGTGAAATGATCGAGCGGCGTTTCGTAGTTCGGCGGCCGATAGGTCAGCTTGATCAGCGGCTTTTTGCCGGGCAGCGCCTCCAGCGTCGCGGTATCATAAACGCCTTCCGGCAGTCCTTGCGGCAGAAACGATTTTTCGGCAGCGCGCGTCGTCCGCGACAGCGGCAGCGCGCCAGCCAACGCAGCGGCACCGCCCGCGACCAGGGCGCGACGACTGATCATTGTTTCCTCCCGCTATAAGTTCGATGTTTCGCGGCGCAGCGATAGCGGCTGTACGGCGCGTGCTTTGCGGAGTATGCACGGCGGATCGGGCTTGAGAAGCGGGCGATCCGTGCCGGTTCGCCGCGGGCGGTGAGCCTGGGAGCTGCATCGCGTGCCAATGCCGAAAGCCGCAACGGCCTTCGATTCGCCGGCATTCCGCTTTGTGGCGACGCTCGGCGTCGTCAACCTGTTCGCCGACATGACCTACGAGGGCGGCGGCAGCATCAACGGCCCGTTTCTCGGCACGCTCGGGGCGAGCGCGACCGCGATCGCCATCATCGCCGGCGTCGGCGAGTTCCTCGGCTACAGCCTGCGCTCGGTCGCCGGTTACGTCGCCGACAAGACCGGACGGCATTGGCTCATCACCTTCATCGGCTACGCGATCAATTTGCTTGCGGTCCCGGCGATGGCGCTCGCCGGCACCTGGCAGCTCGCCGCCGCGCCGGTGCTGGCGGAACGCATCGGTCGCGCGATCCGCAAGCCGACCGTCGAATCGATGCTCTCCTACACTACCGGCAGATTGGGAAAGGGGTGGGTCTACGCCATCAATACCGCGCTCGACGAAACCGTCGCCACGATCGGGCCTTTGATTGTAGCCGCGGTCCTGTTGGTCAAGGGCAGCTATCAGACGGCCTATGCGTTGCTCTTGCTTTCCTCGATACTGGCGCTTGCATCGCTCGCGGTGGCCCGGATCGGCTTTCCGCTGCCGTCCGACCTCGAGCACGGCCGCACCGCGACACAGACAAGCTTTGCTCGCCCGTACTGGCTCTACATGGCGGCGGCCGCCTGCTTTGCCGCCGGGCTGATGAGTTACGAGCTGATCGCCTACTACCTCACCAGCACCAGTGTCGTCGCCAAGGCCTGGTCTCCGGTTTTCCTCGCATTCGCCACCGGCTGCGGCGTACTCGCGAGCCTGGTGCTGGGCCGGCTGTACGACCGGCTTGGAACGCCGGTTGTTGTCGTCGCCATCGTGCTGTCGTCGCTGTTTGCGCCGCTGGTCTTCGCCGGAAGTTTTGTGACGGCGCTGATCGCGATGCTGCTGTGGGGAATAGGCTACGCGGTTCAGGACACGCTTCTCAAAGCGATCATCGCCGGCGTGCTGCCGGAAGGCAGACGCAATCTGGCCTTCGGCCTGTTTTATGCCGGCTATGGCGTCGGCTGGCTCCTCGGCAGCACGGTGACGGGACTGCTCTACGAATACTCACAGCCAGCGCTTGCCTTCTTTGTTGTCGCCGCGCAACTCGTCTCGGTGCCGATATTCGTGCTGGCTGCAGCCGGCTCGACGCGGAGCGGCGACGGCTAGGACCGGCGGTTTGTGCACGTCGTGTCAAGTGTCGCAGGTGATCGGCTGCCGACCGGCGCCGCCTTGCATTGTCATCCCGGGCATCGGCGGTTCAACAGCTCCGGTCGTCTTCAAAGCTTGACGATGCTGTCGCGCAGCGCGAGCGCCACAGCATGGGTGCGATTGAGAGCGCCGAGCTTGCGCACTGCCCCGTGGACGTGCTCGTCGATGGTTCGCTTTGTGATGTGAAGAATGCCACCAATCTCGGACGCGGACCTGCCGTTCGCCACCACCGCAGCACCTCGATCTCTCGGGCCGTCAGCGCGGTTTTTCTTTCGGCGCAATGGTGGGCTTCCCATCCCGATCGGCCCCCTCAGAGTCGCAGCCGAACCTCCCCCCAAGAGACGGCGCCAGCAGACAAGTTGAATCTGCTGATGCATCATGGCCGCCAATGCTGGTAATTGTGATTTTTACGGGTACAATCTTGAAGTTGCGGGCAAAATTCGGTGTGCGCGCAAGGCGCTGCGCGCGTTGCCGGCGGGTCGGGGCGGCGGCGCGGTAAGGCCCAATCGGGGAGGAAATCATGGCTGACGACGCCGACGTGATCATCGTCGGGGCCGGCTTGTCCGGCCTGGTCGCGGCGGCGGAGCTGGCGGACGCCTACAAAAAGATCATCGTTCTCGATCAGGAGCCCGAGCAGTCGCTCGGCGGCCAGGCGTTCTGGTCGTTCGGCGGCATTTTTCTGGTCGACTCGCCGGAGCAGCGGCGCATGGGCATCCGCGATTCGCATACGCTCGCGCTCGACGATTGGATGGGGACGGCGGCCTTCGATCGCGACGAGGATTACTGGCCGCGACGCTGGGTGGAGGCTTACGTCGCCTTCGCCGCAGGCGAAAAGCGGTCGTGGCTTCATGCGCGCGGCATTCGCTTCTTCCCGGTGGTTGGCTGGGCCGAGCGCGGCGGCGGCAACGCGTCGGGTCACGGCAATTCGGTGCCGCGTTTCCACGTCACCTGGGGGACCGGTCCGGGAATCATCGCGCCTTTTGTCGAACGCGTGCGTGAAGCCGAGCGGCGAGGGCTCGTCAACTTCAAGTTCCGTCACCGCGTCAATGCGCTGACCAAATCGGGCGCGGCCGTCGACGGCGTGCGCGGCGACATCCTTGAGCCGTCGAGCGTCGAGCGCGGCCGCAGGAGCTCGCGCGAGGTCGCGGGAGCGTTCGAGCTCAACGCGCAGGCGGTGATTGTCGCTGCGGGCGGCATCGGCGGCAATCACGAGCTGGTACGCCAGAATTGGCCGCAGCATCTCGGCCCGCCGCCTAGACGGATGATCACCGGCGTCCCCGATCATGTCGACGGCCGTATGCTGGCGATCACCGAAGCCGCCGGCGGCACGATCATCAATCGCGACCGCATGTGGCATTACGTCGAGGGGATCAAGAACTGGAATCCGATCTGGACCGATCACGCCATTCGCATCCTGCCCGGCCCGTCCTCGCTCTGGCTCGACGCGCGCGGCAACCGCCTGCCGGTGCCGCTCTACCCGGGCTTCGACACGCTCGCGACGCTCCGGCACATCATGCACACCGGCTACGATTATTCCTGGTTCATCCTGACCAAGCGGATCATCGAGAAGGAATTCGCGCTGTCCGGCTCGGAGCAGAACCCCGACTTGACCGGCAAGAGCTGGCGGCAGGTTTTGAGCCGGGCGACCAAAGGCATTCCGGCCCCGGTCAAGGCCTTTATGGACAAGGGCGAGGATTTCATCGTCGCGCGCGATCTGGCGACGCTGGTCAAGCGCATGAACGCGCTCGCCGGCGGCGAACCATTGCTCACGCTCGAGCGCGTCGAGCGTGAGATCGCCGCGCGTGATCGCCAGCTCGACAATCCGTACGGCAAGGACATGCAGATCGCCGCCATTCGCGCCGCGCGTCGCTATCTCGGCGATCGGCTCATCCGCACGGCGCGTCCGCATAAGCTGCTCGATCCCGCCGCCGGGCCGCTGATTGCGGTGCGCCTCAATATCCTGACCCGCAAGACTCTGGGCGGACTGCAGACCGATCTCGACAGCCGCGTCATCGGCGCCGACGGCCAGCCGGTGCCGGGGCTTTTTGCCGCCGGCGAGGCGGCCGGCTTCGGCGGCGGCGGCGTCCACGGCTATGCCGCGCTCGAGGGGACCTTCCTCGGCGGCTGCATCTTCTCCGGCCGTGCCGCCGGGCGCGCCGCGGCTCAGGCGGTGGCCTAGAGCATGATCCGGAAAAAGCTTGCCCGCGGACACGATCCGGGGGTCGGAACCGGTTTTCCGAAAAGATCATGCTCCACTAAAGAGCTCTAGGCGCGCATCACCGCCCCCACCGCTCGCTACAAATTGAGTAGCACAGTTCGACGCCCGATGCTACTATAACTGTAGCAAACGAGGAGCCGGCAATGTCCCGTATAACCCCGCTCGATCCGCCCTACGCGCCGGAGATCCAGGCCGCATTCGACGCCATCATGCCGCCGGGCGTGCCGCCGCTCGTCCTGTTCCGTACGCTCGCCGTCAACGCGCGCATCTATCAGCGCTTCCGCGCCGGCGGCCTGCTCGACCGCGGCCTGCTGACGCTGCGGCAGCGTGAGATCGTGATTGACCGCACCTGCGCGCTCAACCGCTGCGAATACGAATGGGGCGTGCATACCGCGGTGTTTGCCGCCAAGGCGAAACTGACGCCGCGGCAGATCGAGGCCACCGTTCTCGGCGGCGAGGCCGGCTGGACGGAAGACGAAGCGGTGCTGCTCGCGTTGTGCGATGAACTCGATGCGACGCGGACGTTGTCGGACGTGCTGTGGACGAGGCTTGGCCGGCATTTCACGCCCGAGCAGATCCTCGAGATCGTTGCGCTTATCGGCTTCTATCGCACCGTCTCGCTCTACGCCAATGCGCTCGCCCTGCCGCTCGAGCCGACCGCAGCGCGGTTTCCGCAGACCTCCGGTTGAGGTCAGCTATGGCGCGGGTGCATCGAACTGGTAACCGGCGGCGGCTCGGGAGCTGTCGTCCATGATCAGCAAGGTCGAACCGGCGCCCGCATTGCCGCGTCCGTCGGCGGCCGCAATCCGCTAGCCGATATGAGCTACGTCGTGATGGCGCTGTGACCGTCCCGCCGGCGCCAGGATCCGGCCATTGGCGGCAAGGCTGCGGTGGACCGCCGCCGCCCTTGCCGCAAGCTGTTCGAATCCGCACGTCTGCGTCTGCGCGTCGACGTATGCGCAGTCTGCAGTCCAGAGCTCCGCGAGCGAGCTTCGCCGCGGTCCGGCGTCCGCTTCGTTCCACGGCGCGAGGTATCTCTTCGCCAGCTCGGCGGCCTCGTCGACCCTCGGATTGAACTGATAATCGTGCGCAATCTTGCCGTCATCGTCCAACAGCAGATAGCAAAGGCCCTGCGCCTCGATTTTGTCGTCGGCGGTCGCAACCATTGCAAATTCAAACTTGACCGCGCGGTGATGGCAAGCCGCCCGCACCGGGCGGAAAATTTATTTGCCTTCGCCCAGCCAGCGCTCCCGGGAGCCGGCGACGCGCGCTTCGATCGCTTCATATCCACGCGCGTCGAGCAGTCGGTGGCAGGTCGCGCCGTCCGGTGCGCAAACCGATTCGATGCGATGGCGGCGGTGCCGCGATCCGCCTTGTTCCACACTGCGACGTATCGCTCGATCAGGTCGGCAGCGACTTGCATGACGCTCTCGCCCGATCACGCAGCCTTATGTCGCGCGAGTTCGGCCTGGTAGAGCGCCATCTCCTCCTGGAATGCTCTGGCGATGGCGGGGCGCGCACGCAGCCGCTCGTGGTAAGCCTTGACGGCTAGCCAGGGCGCGAGATCGAGCCGGGTCGGCGCCGTCCAGTTCAGGACGGTGTAGAGATAGGCGTCGGCGACGCTGAAGCGGTCGAGCAGGAATTCGCGGCCGGCAAGGTGATCATCGAGAAACTTCAGGCGCGACGCGGATTTGTTCAGCGTATGCTGCCGCGTTCCCTCCGGGGCCTTTTGATCGAACAGCGGGAGGAACAGCCCTTTGTGCAATTCGGTGCCGATGAAGCACAGCCATTGCTGCAAATGGGCGCGGCCGGCGTCGTCGCCCGGCGCCAGCCCGGCCTGCGGATTGCGCCCGCCGATGTATTGCAGGATCGCGGCGTTTTCGCTGAGCAGCGAGCCGTCGTCGAGCCGCAGCAGCGGCACCAGCCCGAGCGGATAGATTTTGAGATAATCGGCGCCCTCGAGGGTGCGCTTGGTCTTGGGATCGACCTCGATGAAGCGGGCTTCGCCGCCCGTCTCGTAGAGCGCTATCCGGCTCGCTAGCGAGCAAGCCATCGGCGAAAAATAAAGGTCCATAACCGTTCTCCCTGATTGATTTTTGTACTATCCCGCATAAATTGGACCAGGTCAAGGATTATTTGCGAAATGGTACAAAAAAGTTCAAAGCCGGCGACAGCCCGCCCCCGCGGCCGGCCGCGCCAGTATGATCCGGAGCGGGCGCTCGCCGCCGCCGCCAAGGTGTTCTGGAAAAAGGGCTATGCGGCGGCCTCGCTCGACGATCTTGCCGCCGCCACCGACATGAACCGGCCGAGCCTCTATGCCGCCTTCGGCGACAAGCGCGACCTTTATCTCAAGACGCTCAACCGCTATCGGG
The DNA here is from genome assembly GCA_030043335.1 of Xanthobacteraceae bacterium. Lineage (GTDB taxonomy): Bacteria > Pseudomonadota > Alphaproteobacteria > Rhizobiales > Xanthobacteraceae > BOG-931. The sequence goes on along the minus strand of JASHXX010000345.1, from coordinate 7,540 downwards.
AGCAAGCCCGCGCTGCGACCCTGCGGCTCCTCGACGATCATCCGACGCTGCGGGTCTTTCTCAAGCGCTTTTACGACGCCGCGCTCGACATTTATTTGTCGAGCGGGAATGACGCGCGCGGCTGTTATTCGATCTCGACGGCGCCGGCGCAGGCGACGACCGATCCCGCGGTGCGCGCTTTCCTGGTCGAAAGCGTCGAGGCGACCGACGCGTTCCTGACCGGTCTCATCGGCAAGGCGCGCGACCGCGGCGAGATCGCGGCGACAGCCGAGCCTTCGGTGCTGGCGCAAATCGCGACCGCGACCTTGCATACGATCGCAGTGCGCGCGCGCGCCGGGGTGTCGCGCAAAGAACTCGAGGCGCTCGCCGCCGGCGCCATCGACGTGATCTGTGGCTCGCCGTCGCGACCGTGAGCGAGCAAAGCTTGGCGCGGATTTGAGCGAATCCGTCGAGGCGCCATCAACGTTCCGAGGCCGGATGGCAGTTGCGGGCGGCCGATCAGTTCGGATAGTAAGGGACAACGAGCCGAGGGCGTTCGAGCATGGCCGAAGCCGATCTGCGTGCCGAGATCGAAGCGCTGCGCCGCGAGATTGCCGCCATACGCGCCGAGCAAGCGGCGACGGATACTGCCGGCGAGGCCCAAGCAGAGGCTGCGTTCGAATCAGGGGCCGCCCATCTCAACGAACAACTGCACATGCTCGGTCACGAAATTTCGGTATTGGCCGAGGAAGCGGAAAAAGCCATCGCCAGTCATGGGCTCGCCAGCGTCGTCGGCGCGTTCATCCTCGGCATCATGATCGGGCGTGTCACCCACCGATAAAGGGCGATTGTTTGCAGCGCGTTATTCGCCATATCCGCGTTCTCATGCGCGTGCAGTCGGGAATCGCCGAGGCGCGGCTGCGTCTCCTCGCGCGCCGCTCGATCCTGCTGCTGCTGGCCGGGCTGATTGCGCTGTTCGGGCTGTGCATGCTCAACGTCGCGGCGTTCTTTTGGCTGCGATCTTTGTGGGGGCCGGTATGGGCGGCGGCGGCCATGGCCGCCGGCGACTTTGTGATTGCGATCGCCGTCGCAGCCGTCGCGGCGACGGCAAAGTCGAGTGCCGAACTCAAAGCAGCGCTTGAACTGCGCCAGGCGGCGATCGATGGCATCGAGCAGGAGTTCTCGAGCGTGAGGGACCAGATCTCGCTGCCCCTCGTCCTTATTCCGCTCATCACCGCCATCATCCGCGGCGTACGTAAGAACAAGCCGGGTCCGCAATAGCCGACAAGCTTCGCCGGTAGAAATTCAAGCTTGAAGCGGTCGCCGGGCCGTTTCGACGTCCTCAGGTTCGCATCATGCTCGTCACCAGGCGGATCGACGGCAAGGCACGCGCGGCGCGTCTTGTTGCTGAAATCACCGCGGCAACCGCCGCGCTCCAGGCCGCGCCGGGCTTTGTTCCCGGGCTTGCCGCGGTGCTGGTCGGCGACAACCCGGCGAGCCGAAGCTATGTCGGCAGCAAGGGCAAGGCCGCGACCGCCGCAGGGATCCAAGGCTTTCAGCACCGGTTGCCGGAAGCAACCAGCGAGGCCGCGCTGCTGGCGCTGATCGAAGAGCTCAACGCCGACGACCGCGTCGACGGCATCCTGGTGCAATTGCCGCTGCCGAGGCACATCGACCCGCAGCGCGTGATCGATGTGGTCGACCCCGCGAAGGATGTGGACGGGTTCCACCCCCACAATGTCGGGCTCCTGTGGAGCGGCGGCCGGGCGCGCGCGCTTATTCCCTGCACGCCCTACGGCTGCCTGCTTTTGCTGGAGGAGACGCTGCCGGAGCTCTCCGGCCTCGAGGCGGTCGTGCTCGGGCGCTCCAACATCGTCGGCAAGCCGATGGCGGCGCTGCTGTTGGCCGAGAACTGCACGGTGACGCTCGCGCACTCGCGAAGCCGGGATCTTCCGGCGCTGGTGCGCCGCGCCGATGTGCTGGTGGCGGCCGTCGGGCAGCCCGAATTGGTGCGCGGCGGCTGGATCAAGCCCGACGCGGTCGTCATCGATGTCGGGTTCAACCGCGTGCCAGGCCCGGACGGGACATCGAAGGCGGTCGGCGACGTCGCTTTTGCCGAGGCGCAGGGCATTGCCGCCGCGATCACGCCGGTCCCGGGCGGCGTCGGCCCGATGACCATTGCCTGCCTCCTGCGCAATACCGTGATCGCGGCGTGCCGCCGGCGCGGCAGGGCCGACCCGCAAAATCTGAGTTGATTCAAGACAAAGGCCCGCCGCTGTAATTCCGAATTTTCGACGAGAAGGTTGCCCGCATCGCCGAGGCGGGTGGGGGTGAGGACGATTTCGTGGAGCAGCATGCCGAACTACTCAGGGGAGGAGTCTGGCATCCGCGGCGCGCCAATTGGCGGGATCTGGCGGCGCTCGTTCTGATCGTCACGATCATCCTTCTCATCGGTTCCGGGGCGCGGCAGATGCTCGCGCCGTTTAGCGCCGCGCAGCAGCCGGAGATCTCGCTGTCGCCGAGCGCGCTGCCATCCTATGCGTTGCGCACCACGATGCGGATGCTGGCGGCGCTGATGGCCTCGCTCCTCTTCACCTTCACCTACGGCACGGCTGCAGCGAAGAGCCGCCGTGCCGAAGCGGTTCTGATCCCACTCCTCGACGTCCTGCAGTCGGTGCCGGTGCTGGGCTATCTCTCCTTCACCGTCGTCTTCTTCGTCTCGCTGTTTCCGGATCGGGCGCTGGGCGTCGAGCTCGCCGCCATTTTCGCGATCTTCACCAGTCAGGCCTGGAATATGGCGTTCAGCTTCTTTCAGTCGCTGCGTACCATTCCGCACGATCTCGACGAGGCCAGCCGCGGCTTCCGCTTCTCGGGCTGGCAGCGCTTTTGGCGTCTCGAGGTTCCGTTCGCGATGCCGGGGCTGATCTGGAATACGATGATGTCGATGTCGGGCGGGTGGTTCTTTGTCGTCGCATCGGAGGCGATCGCGGTCGGCGACCTGCATGTCGCTTTGCCGGGTATCGGCTCCTATGTCGCGCGCGCGGTCGAAGCGCGCGATCTGGCGGCGGTGGGCTGGGCGATCGTGGCCATGACGGTGACGATCTTCATCTATGATCAGCTCATGTTCCGGCCGTTGGTGGCCTGGGCCGACAAGTTCCGCTATGAGCAAACCGCCGCCGCGGTCGTGCCGCGGAGCTGGATCCTCGATTTGCTCCGGAGCACCAGCCTGTTACGCTCGGCGGGCGAATCGATCGGCGCTGCGACGCAGGCGGCGTCGCGCGTCAGGCTTTCGTCGCGGTCATTGATTCCCGCACGCTTAGCGCGCGCGCTGCCGCCTGCGCTGCTTGACGTCGGTTGGTACGGGCTCATCCTTCTTGCCGTCGCCTACCTTGGCTGGAAGCTGCTGCAATTTGCCGGCGCCGAATTGTCGTGGACGGACGCCGCCGCGGCCGCACGCAATGGCGGGATCACCTTGCTCCGCGTCGCTGTGCTGATCGTCCTTGCCACGCTGATCTGGGTTCCGATCGGCGTGGCCATCGGCCTGCGTCCGAAAGTGGCGGAGAAGGTGCAGCCGGTCGCGCAGTTTCTCGCGGCGTTTCCGGCAAATCTGTTGTTTCCGGTCGCGGTCTATCTGATCGTGAGGTTTCAGCTTTCGCCGGTGATCTGGCTCAGCCCGCTGATGATCCTCGGGACCCAATGGTACATCCTGTTCAACGTCATCGCCGGGGCGAGCGCGTTTCCGACCGATTTCCGCGAAGCGGCGACGGCGTTCCGCATCGGCGGCCGGCGTTGGTGGCGAGATGTCATACTGCCCGGCATCTTCCCATACTACGTCACCGGCGCCATCACCGCCTCGGGCGGCGCCTGGAACGCCAGCATCGTCTCAGAGGTGGTGAGCTGGGGCCCGACCACGCTCAACGGCTCGGGGCTTGGCGCCTACATCGCGCAAATGACCGAGGCGGGTGATTATCCGCGGATCGCGCTCGGCATCGCCACGATGTCAGTGCTGGTCGTGGCCATGAACCGCCTGTTGTGGCGGCCGCTCTACGCCTATGCCGAACGCCGGACCCGGCTCGATTGAGAAGGGAGGGAGCAGCCTTGCCCGACGTCAAGGGCGCGATCATCGAGTTGCGCAAGATCTGCATGGCCTTCGCCAAGCGGTCGGGCGAACCGCTGCCGGTTCTGGACGACATCGATCTTTCCATCCATGACGGCGAGATCCTCGGCCTCCTCGGCCGCTCGGGCTCGGGCAAATCGACATTACTGCGGATCGCCGGCGCGCTGATCAAGCCGACCTCGGGCGAGGTGCTCTACCGCGGCAAGCCGCTCCTCGAGCCGGCCGCAGGCATCGCCGTCGTATTCCAGACCTTCGCATTGTTCCCGTGGCTGACCGTGCTGGAGAACGTCGAGGCCGGCCTCGATGCGCTGGGCCTGTTGCGCGAAGAGAGCCGGCAACGCGCGCAGGACGCGATCGATCTGATCGGCCTCGACGGCTTTCAGTCGGCCTATCCGCGCGAGCTTTCCGGCGGCATGCGCCAGCGCGTCGGCTTCGCCCGGGCGATCGCCACCCGGCCCGATGTGCTGCTGATGGACGAGCCGTTCTCCGCGCTTGACGTGCTGACGGCCGAGACCTTGCGAACCGATTTTCTCGATTTGTGGGAGGAGCACCAGCTGCCGACCAAATCGGTGCTCATGGTGACCCACAACATCGAGGAAGCGGTGCTGATGTGCGACCGGCTGATCATCCTGTCGTCGAATCCGGCGCGGATCGCCGCCGAGATTCCGATCACCTTGGCGCGCCCGCGCAACCGGCTCGACGAGGAATTCGGCAATATCGTCGACAACGTCTACTCGGTGCTCACCGCGCGCACCGTCGCCTCGCTCGGCGCGTTCACGCAAACACATGAGGCGCTGGCGCGGCCGCTGCCACCTGCTTCGGTCAATCGCATGAGCGGCCTGATCGAGATCCTCGTCGCCGCGCCCTATGGCGGGCAGGCCGAGCTCGATACGCTGGCAAGCTCACTGGCGCTGGAGATCAACGACCTGTTTCCGATTGCCGAAGGCCTGCACATCCTGGAATTCGCCGAACTCAAGGATCGGGCTCTGAAGCTGACCGCGGCCGGGCGGGTCTTTGCCCACAGCAACACCGACGAGCGCAAACGGCTGTTCCGTGAGCATCTGCTGCGCTTCGTGCCGTTGAGCGCGCATATCTGCCGCGTGCTGCGCGAGCGCAAGCAGGGCCGCGCGCCGCGCCTGCGATTTGAAATCGAGATGGAGGATCATTTGTCCCGCCGCGACACCGAGCGCACCTTGCGCGCCGTCATCGCTTGGGGGCGCTATGCCGAGCTTTTCGCCTATGACGACAAGAGCAGAACGTTCTCGGTGATCGCGAAGGCCGGGTAATCGCGGCTAGCGCCGGCCAATGTGACATTTCCATGAATGATCTGGCTCAATAACTGCGTCATCCCGTCGTGCTGTGCTGTCATCAAGACGCACGGGTGATCGCGCAATGAAATCCGAAATCATCGAACGGCTAGGGCAGACCGACATGCTGCTGCCATCGCTGATTGGCGAGGGCTTAGCGGCAAACGACCGGGTGAAGGCCCGGCTCAGCATCTTGCAAGCGGCTTGCGGCCGCGCCAGTGATCCGCAACGCCGGCAGTTTGCCATGGCCGAGGAATGCCGGGCGGCCGGGATCGATCCCATGCCTCTCAAGACTCTTGTCAATGACGCAACCCTTGCGGTTGGCGAACGCCTCGCGGCGCCGGGCCTCGCCAGGCTGGGCGCGGCGATTTGGGACGACATGGCGGCCATCGTTCGCGCCGTCAAAGCCGGCGATGCCGCGCTCGGCGACGGCGCCCTTGAGCGATTGGTGGCAATCAAAGCAGGAACCGCGCTTGGATCGTCCGATACGCTCGAGATCGCGCAAATTGCCAAGCTGACCGGCGTCAGCGATGGCGACGGCGACAGCCTGCATCGGCTGATCATGGATTTGCATAAGGATCTCAACCGCCTCGCCGCCAGTCATGCCGAGGAGGTCATCGCCGGCGCGCACGCATACGGATTGCGGCCGCAGGATCGGGCCGCCGTCGAAACGTTCATGCGCGGGCTCGAAGCAACGCGAAAGCTGAAGTTCAATCATCCCGGACTGGCGACCACGGCGACACGCACCGGCGAGCGGCTGATAATCCAGAACGATATCGGGGAAACCGACGCGCATGTGGTGGTGATCGCCGTCGAGCCGGATGCCGTGATCGTCACCTACACCGACGTCCACCTCGCCCGGGCGAAATTCTTCACCGGACTGTTTCGCAATTTCTCCATGCAGTGGAGCGGCCTTGAGCGCAAGAGCGCGGCCGGTCTTGGCGACGATGGCGTGTTCTATCTGGTCAGCGGACGCTATCCGGCCGTTGACGGCGAAGGCCGCGATTCATTTCTCGAAGCGATCGGTGCATCGCTCGTCTTTCTGATCGACTGGAACAAGGCCCGCAAGGTTCTCAGGGAATGGGTCGCCAACGCCGACGCCATCCGCATTCTCGACTGGTCGGCGCGCCATCGCGTCGGTCACCGCGGGTTCCTCGAGCTCGGCGGCGCCGAACTGGTAGCCTCGGCCGTCCACCACGCCGCGCCGTCGCGCATCGGCTTCGCCGAGCGTCTTGATTACGCGCTCGGGCGCGACGCAGCGATCGACTTCCTCAAGACAGTGCTGCGGATTTCGACTGAGGCGCTGTCGCTGGGAAGCTCGGTGCGCCTGGCGCGCGAGCGCATCGAGGCCGCCCTGGTCGGCCACTTGCAGCGCGTCGAGGCGACGCTTTTCGCCGTGGTGATCCGGCAAGCCGGGCTCGCCCGTGAGATCGCCGTCGGGATCGCCGACCTTCTCGGCGAACGCGAGCGGCAGGCCGCGGCCGACGGCGCCGCCTTGGCGGCGCGGGCCCGGCGCATCGAGGAAAAGGCCGATCGGATCGCGATCGAAGCCCGCAGCGAGATTCAACGCTTTAATGCCGACCGCGGCATCGAGCGCCTGGTCAACGAAATTGAAGACGCAATCGACGAACTCGAGCAGGCGGCGTTTGTCGCCTCGCTGCTGCCGAAGGAGGTAGCGCCACGGCTGCTCGATCCGCTCGTCGAGCTTTGCGGCGCCGCGATTTCCGGCGTCGAGGCCGCCGCCACTGGCGCGGCGGCGGCGGCCGAGGTGCCCGAAGGTCACCGCGTCGATTCCGAAGCCGCGCACACGGCAGTCGGCCAAATGATCGAAGCCGAGCACCGCGGCGATGCCGCCGAACGCCTGGTCACGACGAATATCCTGAGCGGTGAATTCGATCTCAAAACGGCGCTCTCGGTTCTCGACCTGGCGCATACGCTGGAGCGGGCGACGGATCGCCTGGCGATGTTCGGCCACCTGTTGCGCGAGCATGTGCTCGCCGATCTGTCGGCATGAAGTGGTCGCTCGGACATGCGGATCGTACACATAGGTGATGGATCGGCCGAGAGCGCCGCCGTCGATGTGGTCGGCGCAAAGGCGGCGAACCTCGCGCGCATGGCGGCGCTCGGACTTCCGGTG
>JASHXX010000344.1 GCA_030043335.1 Xanthobacteraceae bacterium | reverse complement strand
TGCATTCATCTGTGCATCGGCATGGCCTACGGCTTCAGCGTGTTCTGGCTGCCGCTCTCGCGCGCGCTTGGAATCACCCAGGCGAAAACGTGCCCCGATATAACGCTGCTGCAAGAGCTCTTCACCACGACCTGCGACTGGCGGATCGCCAGCATGGGGTGGATGTTTACGCTGTTCTTTGTTTTGCTCGGCGTCTCCGCGGCGATCTGGGGCGGCTGGCTCGAACGTGTCGGCCCGCGCAAGGCCGGCGTCGTCGCCGCGTGCTGCTGGGCCGGCGGCCTCTGCCTCGGGGCAGTCGGCGTCTACATCCATCAATTGTGGCTGATGTGGCTTGGCGCCGGCGTGATCGGCGGCGTCGGCCTCGGCCTTGGCTACATCTCGCCGGTATCAACCCTGATCAAATGGTTTCCCGATCACCGGGGTATGGCGACGGGTTTTGCCATCGCCGGCTTCGGCGGCGGTGCCATGATCGGCGCGCCGCTTGCGAATCTGTTGATGAACTATTTCAAGAGTTCGACCTCGGTCGGCGCCTGGCAGACCTTCGTGGTCATGGGCGCGATCTATTTCTTCTTCATGATGGTCGGCGCGTTCCGCTATCGGCTGCCGCCGGCGGGCTGGCGGCCGGACGGCTGGACGCCGCCGAGCGAGACCAAGACGATGATCACCGAGCACGAGGTCCATCTGAAGAATGCGCACAAGACGCCGCAGTTCTGGCTGATCTGGTGGGTGCTGTGTCTCAACGTCTCCGCCGGCATCGGCGTCATCGGCATGGCTTCGCCGATGCTGCAGGAAATCTTCGGCGGCAAGCTGATCGGTCATCCGGAGCTCGGCTTCAACGCGTTGAGCGCCGATCAGAAAGCGGCGATTGCCGCGATCGCCGCCGGCTTCGCCGGCTTGCTCTCGCTGTTCAATATTGGCGGCCGTGTGTTCTGGGCCTCGCTGTCCGACTTCATCGGCCGCAAGAACACCTACTACACGTTCTTCATCCTCGGCATCGCGCTCTACGCCTCGACGCCGTTCTTCGCGCAGATCGGCAGCAAGCCGCTGTTCGTGCTCGCCTTCGGCATCATCCTGTCGATGTATGGCGGCGGCTTCGCCACCGTGCCGGCCTATCTCGCCGACATGTTCGGCACCCAGTTCGTCGGCGCCATTCACGGGCGCCTGCTCACGGCGTGGTCGACCGCCGGCATCATCGGCCCCGTTGTGGTCAACTATATCCGCGAGGCGCAACTTGCCGCCGGCGTGGCGCGCGACCACCTCTACGACTTCACCATGTACATCCTGTGCGGCATGCTGGTGGTGGGCCTGATCTGCAACTTCCTGGTCAAGCCGGTTAATCCCAAGTGGTACATGAAGCCGGAAGAAGTCGCCAAATTGCAGGCGGCGAGCGCCGCCGGTGCGGTTACCTCGGGTTCGTTCGGCATCGGCAAGGGCGGGCTCGACTGGAAGGCTGCGGTGTTCTGGGCCTTTGTCGGCATTCCGCTCGGCTGGGGCGTCTGGATCACGCTGCAATCTGCCGCCAAGCTATTCCAGTAAGGGCGCGAAACGGGCAAATGCGCGCGGCGCGGCCGCAACGCCGCGCCGTTTTCGATTCAACACGATGAAGCTGTTCCAGTAGCGGACCCGCGCCTCGAGCGTGATCCGCGCGACGGCCTCTGCGGCTGCCGCCTCCTCTCTCCGGCCGCCGTCGCTTGCGCCGCACGGCGGCGTGGCCGCGCCGGCGAAAATATCTCCCTTGACGAACGCCAGCCAATCGGCGTGACTTCTCCCGCCCCCTCCCCGGGAGCTAGGCATATGGCCGGCACGCATCTTTCCATCCGTATCGATTTGGCATCCGGAGACCGGATCGGTCCCGGAAAGATCGCGCTTCTGGAAGCGATCCGCTCGACCGGCTCGATCTCGGCGGCGGCGCGCTCGATCGGCATGTCCTACCGCCGGGCCTGGCTCCTGGTCGAGGAGATCAACCGGGCGCTGCGCGAGCCGGCGGTGACCGCCGAGACCGGCGGCGCCGGCGGCGGCGGCGCCATGGTCACGCCGGTCGGCGAGCGCGTCGTGGGCCTCTATCGCACCATCGAATCGCAGGCGCGGGCGGCGGCGGGAGGCGAATTCCGCGCAATCGGGAAACTGATCCGCCACGATCAGAAGGCGGGCTGAACGGCGCGGCCGCGCAAGGGAGGCGTGCACGATGACCGATGATGTCCTGGTCATGGACCATGTCGTGGTGACCGACCACGGCGGCGTTCGAACCATCCGGATGAATCGTCCGGAAAAGAAGAACGCCCTGACGCGGGCGATGTATGACGGGATCACCCGGGCGCTGCGCGAATCCGACAGCGACGACGCGATCCGCTGCGTCATCATTGCCGGGGCGCCCGGGGCGTTCTGCGCCGGCAACGACATCGGCGATTTTCTCAACGCATCGGAAGGCGGCCTCGACCCGCGCGGCCACAGCTTTCTCAAGACGCTGGCGGCCTGCCAGAAGCCGATGGTGGCCGCGGTCGGCGGGCTCGCCGTCGGCGTCGGCGTCACCATGCTGTTCCACTGCGATCACGTCATCGCCGCCGCCAACGCGACCTTCACGACGCCGTTCGTAAAGCTCGGGCTTATTCCCGAGGCGGCCTCGACCCTTCTGGCGCCGATGCGCATGGGCTATGCGCGCGCGTTCTCGCTCTTGATCATGGGGCGTCCGCTTTCGGCCGCGGAAGCCAAAGACGCCGGCATCGTCAACACCGTGGTCGATGCCGCCCAGGTCGACGGCGTGGCGCTGCAGGCGGCGCAGGAGATCGCGGCGCTGCCGCGCGGCGGTGTCGCGGTCGCCCGCCGGCTGATGCGCGGCCACCTCGAGGCGGTCAACAGGCAGATCGACGCCGAATCCTCGCACTTCAAGGATCTCCTGGGTTCCGAGGAAGCGCGCAGCGCCTTCAAGGCGTTCCTTGCCCGGAAGAAGTGAGGGTGACCATGTCGCTTGCCGGTAAGACCCTGTTCATCACCGGCGCTTCGCGCGGCATCGGGCTTGCGATCGGGCTGCGCGCCGCCCGCGATGGCGCCAATGTCGCGATCGCCGCCAAGACTGCCGAGCCGCATCCGAAGCTTGCCGGCACCATCTATACCGCCGCCGAGGAGATCGAGCGCGCCGGCGGCAAGGCGCTGCCGCTCGTCGTCGACGTGCGCGACGAAGCAATGGTCAAGGACGCGCTCGATCAGACCGCGGCGCGCTTCGGCGGCATCGACATCGTCGTCAACAATGCGAGCGCGATCCAGCTCACGCCCGCGGTCGACACCGACATGCGGCGCTTCGATCTGATGCACCAGATCAACACCCGCGGCACCTTCGTGGTGTCGAAATGGGCAATCCCGCATCTGGAGAAGGCGGCGAACCCGCACATCCTGATGATCTCGCCGCCGCTCGACATGAAGGAGAAATGGTTTGCGCGGCACACCGCCTACACCATGGCCAAGTTCGGCATGAGCCTTGTCGTGCTCGGGCTTGCTGGGGAGTTGCGGCCGAAGGGCATCGCCGTCAATGCGCTGTGGCCGCGCACCGTGATCGCCACGGCCGCGGTGAAGAATCTGCTCGGCGGCGACGCCATGATGCGGGCCTCGCGCAAGCCGGAAATCATGGCCGATGCGGCCTACGCCATAGTCCACAAGCCCGCGCGCGAGTTCACCGGGCGCTTCCTCATCGACGATACTTTCCTGGCCGAGAACGGCGTTACGGATTTCGACCAATATCGCGTCGACCCGACGCAGAAGCTCGCGCCCGATTTCTTCGTGCCGGACGATTTTCTGCCGCCGCAGGGCGTGAGCTTCGAGGCGGTGGCGCGCTGACGCGAACCTCAGGTGAGCGTCATTGCGAGGAGCGCAGCGGCGAGGCCATCCAGCCTCATGCTGCGACTGAATTGCTTCGTGTCGATCGCAATGACGGCGTTATTTGCTCCACAGCCAACGGCCGAGCGCCACCGCCGCCAGCATGCCGACGAGTTGCGCGCCGATAAAGGCGGCGACGCCGGCCGGCGCGATGCCGGCGAACGTGTCGGAGAGCGAACGGGCGATGGTGACCGCGGGATTGGCAAACGATGTCGACGCCGTGAACCAGTAGGCCGCGGTGATATAGAGACCGACCGCATACGGCACGGCCGACGGAGTGCGCGCGCTGCACCCCAGGATCGTCAACAGCAGGCCGAAGGTCGCAACCGCCTCCGCCAGCCACTGCCCCGGTCCGCTTCGCGCCGTCGCGGAAATTTGCCAGACCGGCAGCTCGAACATCAGGTGTGACGCCCACACTCCGAGAATGCCGCCGAGCAGTTGCGCACCGACATAGGAAACCGCCGTCGCAGCCGGCAACTCGCCGCGCAACGTCGCGGCGATGCTGACGGCCGGATTGAAATGCGCGCCGGAAACCGGCGCGAAAGTCAGGATCAGCACGGTCAGAATCGCGCCGGTCGGCAGCGTGTTGCAGAGCAGCGCCAACGCGCCGTTGCCGCCGGCGAGCCTCACCGCCATGATGCCGGAGCCGACCACCGCGGCCAGCAGAAAGGCCGTCCCCAAGCCCTCGGCGACGACGCGCCGCGCCAGCGACGGCGTCACGCCGGGTCCGCCGCCTTCGCGGTCGCGCCCTGCATGCGGCCGATCTCTCTGAGCTTGTGCTGCAGCGTCAGCCGATCGAGCGCGCGCAGCGGCAGTGCGGTGAAAATCTCGATGCGTTGACGCAGCATGCGGTAGGCATCCTTGAACGCGAGCGCGATCTCGGCCGGCGTGCCGGTCGCTTCGGCCGGATCGGGAACCCCCCAATGCGCCGTCATCGGCTGGCCGGGCCACAACGGGCATGCTTCCGCGGCGGCGTTGTCGCAGACC
>JASHXX010000343.1 GCA_030043335.1 Xanthobacteraceae bacterium | reverse complement strand
TGGTTGGCGACCATGACCGGGCCGAACCGCCACAAAGCGGGGATTTGCTCGGCGTAAAGCCGCGCCGAGCAATTGAGGCCGGGAATGAGGACGCTCGGTAACGAAGCAGACACGGCACTTGCCATCGACGCCACCCTATCCGGCGTTTTTGCGGGAAAGTGAAGGAATCCGATTAACTTAGTACGCTCGCAGCAGCGCTGCGAGGTTGACTTTCACGGGTTCGAACATATGTTTCGCGCAGTAAAGGCAGTACAGATTCGAGCGCCCTGCAAGCATCCTGCGTGTTTTCCGAAGCTCAATCCATAGGGTTCGGCGCCCGGCGCGGACCCTGACCTGAGGTTTTATGTCCTTCTCCCATCTCGGCTTGTCCGAAAAAGTTCTCGCCGCCGTAGCGACGACCGGTTACCAAACTCCGACCCCGATCCAAGAACAGGCGATCCCCCACGTACTGGCCCGGCGCGACGTGCTCGGCATCGCCCAGACCGGCACCGGCAAGACCGCCGCGTTCGTGCTGCCGATGCTGACCGTGCTGGAACAGGGCCGCGCCCGCGCCCGCATGCCGCGCACCTTGATTCTCGAGCCGACGCGCGAGCTTGCCGCGCAGGTCGAGGAGAGCTTCGCCAGATACGGCGCCAACCACAAGCTCAACGTCGCGCTCCTGATCGGCGGCGTCTCGTTCGACGACCAGGACGTGAAGCTGACCCGCGGCGTCGACGTCTTGATCGCCACCCCCGGGCGGCTCCTCGATCACTTCGAGCGCGGCCGGCTTCTGCTCACCGGCGTCGAGCTTCTAGTCATCGACGAGGCCGACCGCATGCTCGATATGGGCTTCATTCCCGACATCGAGCGCATCTGCAAGCTCGTTCCGTTCACCCGCCAGACGCTATTCTTCACCGCGACCATGCCGCCGGAAATCCGGCGCATCACCGAACAATTCCTGCACAACCCGGTCCGCGTCGAGGTCGCCAGGCCCGCGACCACGGTGGCGACGACGACGCAGCTTCTGGCCGAATCCGGCCACGAGGCGCACGACAAGCGCGATACGCTGCGCCGCCTCATCCGTTCCGCCGCGGGACTCAAGAACGCCATCATCTTCTGCAACCGCAAGCGCGACGTCGCCACGCTTTATCGTTCGCTGCTGCGGCATGGCTTCTCGGTGCAGGCGCTGCATGGCGACATGGATCAACCGGCGCGCATGGCCGCGCTCGAGCAGTTCCGCAAGGGCGAGGTCGCGCTGCTCGTCGCTTCCGACGTCGCCGCGCGCGGCCTCGACATTCCCGACGTCAGCCACATCTACAATTTCGACGTGCCGTTTCATCCCGACGACTACGTGCACCGGATCGGCCGTACCGGCCGCGCCGGCAGGAGCGGCACCGCGATCACCATCGTGGCCGGAACGCACGACGCCAAGGCCGTCGCCGCGATCGAGAAGCTGATCGGCCAGACCATCCCGTGGATGGGTGAGCCGCCCGGCGCTGCGGTTGGCGCACCGCACGCGTCCGCCTCGCCGCGTCCACCCGGGCGGCAGCATCGCCGCCCTCGGCCCGACGATCGCCGTCAGCCCAAACGCCCAGCGCCGGTAGCACGTTTCGAGGACCCGCGCTCGCGGCGCGCGCCGCAGCACACCGCATCCCGGCCGGAGGAGGGCGACGCGTCCCACCTGCCGGCCTTTCTGCTGCGCCCGGTGCCGGTCAAGGCCTAGGCCGCGTACTCACAAATTCCGGCGGATATCCGCCATGGCTTCGTGCGGAGGCGGCGCGGACGTTCTCTGACGTCCGCCGATTGGCGAAAGCGCCGCAGGCGCGCACTATTCCGCGTACATTAATGGCTATGGAGGATAACCCACATTCGTCATCTGGGAAGCGACGTCGCCATAAAGCGGAGCGACTTCCAACATAATCGGAAGGAGATACAGCATTCCGCCGATTGTCATGGCGACGAAGAGCGTGAGACCCGTCAGGGTTAGTGTTTTCTTGGGCATGACAATTACCTTTCCTAGATTTCAGGTAGAGCTTTGGATCGGCAAATTCCATTAGCGAGACGCGATCGATTCAATCGCGGCAGGCGATTAATTGATTGATCGCAACAAAACCGTCGCGGAAGCCTGCGAGCACACGCCGAACCGGCCGCCGCGCCCTGGTCGACGCCGATCGAGCGTTTACCGCTCTTTCACTGCTGGCCCCTATGTTCGCGCTTGCAAGTAGCGAAAATCGCAACCGGTCGATTTTTCGAAATTTTCCACTCGCTGGGATCCTCGTCGATGTCCGTGCCACCGGACGAACACCAACGCACGCTGGCCTTCGCCGAGATTGCGCTGGCGCAGATCAAGGCGCTGGCGCAGCCGGCTTCGCCGCGAAATTTCGAAAATCTGGTACAACTACGCGACTGGATACAACCCGAGCCTCAACCAATCGATCAATGAAGTTGCTGGCAAAAAACGGCGCGCTCAGCGAAGCCGACCTCAATCAGATCTATACGAGCCACATCGCGGCAGACCGGGTGAGCGAGCGGCTCGACAACGTCGGGGTGCGCGTGCTCGACGAGATCGCCCAGGTTCTGGACATGATCCACGTCGCCGCCGACTCGGCGACGAGCTATTCCGACAGCCTCGCCGATGTGAGCAAGAAGCTCGAACATGCCAAAGACGGTGAAGGGCTCCGCGGCGTCATCGAGCGGCTGATCCAGGGCGCCCAGCAAATGGAGCTTAACAACAAGAAGCTCGAGGCCCGACTGTCGGCGTCGAGGCAGGAGATCGTGCAGCTGCAGCACAATCTCGAGGAAGTGCGCTTCGAGAGCCAGACCGACCCGCTGACGAGGTTGTCGAACCGCAAGTTCTTCGATCAGGAGCTCGACAAGGCGATGGCGGCGGCAAAGAAGACCAATGAGCCGCTGGCGCTGCTG
>JASHXX010000342.1 GCA_030043335.1 Xanthobacteraceae bacterium | reverse complement strand
GGCTGTCGATCGAATCCGACCTGCGGCGGGCGATTCAGCGCGAGGAGATCACGATCCTCTATCAGCCGATCGTGCGGCTCGACGATCGCGCCGTCGCCGGCTTCGAAGCGCTGGCGCGCTGGAATCATCCGCGCATGGGGCGGATGTCGCCGATCGAGTTCATAGGCATCGCCGAGGAGACCGGCCTCATCGCCGAGCTCGGCCTGTTCGTGCTTGAACGCACTGCACGCCAGCTCAGCGCCTGGCAGCGCACGCTGCGGCCGCGCGACCCGCTATTCGCCAGCGTCAATGTGTCGTCGCGCCAGTTGCTGCGCCACGACCTAATTCAGGACCTGCGCACGGTGTTGGCGCGCACCCCCCTCACCCGCGGATCGCTCAAGCTCGAGCTCACCGAATCGGTGGTGATGGAGAATCCCGAGCACGCGGCGCAGATGCTGCATCGGATACGCGAACTCGGCGCCGGGCTAGCGCTTGACGATTTCGGCACCGGCTATTCCTCGCTGGCGTATCTGCAGCGCTTTCCCTTCGACACGATCAAGATCGACCAGTCCTTCGTGCGCACCACGGCGAAAGGCACCCGCCCGGTGATCCTGCGCTCGATCATCGCGCTTGCCCATGATCTGGGGATGGACGTCGTCGCCGAGGGCGCCGAAACCGATTCCGACGCCGTCGAACTTTTCCAGCTCGGCTGCGAATACGCCCAAGGCTTCGTTTTCGGCGAGCCGATGAGCTCGGAGCGCGCCCGCGAATTGCTGCAGCCGCACACCAGGGCAGCGGAGTGACCGGGGGTCAGGGGTCGGGTCAGGTGTCAGGAGCCAGGTTTCAGGATCGTTGACTCCTGATCCCTGACCCCTGATCCCTGACTCCCGATACCTGCTAAGCGTGTCCGGCCTCGCTCGACAGCATGCCGAGATCGATGCCGATCTTCTTAAGCGCCTTGTCGTACTTGCCGCCGATATCGGTGCCGAAGATGAGGTCCGGATCGGGCGCGCAGTGCAGCCAGCCATTGCCCTGAATCTCGTTCTCGAGCTGGCCGGGGGCCCAGCCGGCATAGCCGAGCGCCAGGATCGCGCTTGCCGGCCCATCGCCGCGCGCGATCGCCTTGAGAATGTCGATCGTCGCGGTGAGACAAATGCCGTCGTCGATCGGAAGCGTCGAGTTCTCGATAAAGAAATCGGCGCTGTGCAGCACGAAGCCGCGCTCGGTCTCGACCGGGCCGCCACGCATCACCTTGACCACCCCGGCGCGTGACGGCAACCGGATCACGTCGGCCGCCGGGATCACGTCGAGCTTGACCAACAGGTCGGAGAAATTGATGTTCGGCGCCGGGTGGTTGACGACGATACCCATGGCGCCTTCGGAGGAGTGCGCGCACACATAAATCAGTGAGCGGGCGAAGCGCTCGTCCAACATCGCCGGCATGGCGATCAGCATCTGGCCGTCGAGATAGCCCCGGCCCCGGCCCCGCCCCCGACCCCGATGATTTCCCGATGCGCCGCGCGGCATTTTCATGATTCAAAGGTAAACGATCAATTCGTTTTTGCAACGAGTGGGCGCGGCAAAAAGTTGACGGAATTCCCCAGGGTTCCGAGCTGGAGGTAAAAGGTCACAATCATGTCAGTGGCGCGTGTGGCCCGCTTCGCCCTAGACACTGCCGCAATGATGCCTCACGCCACGCGCCTTGGCTTGACGATTGCGACCATCGCCCTCGCCGGCATGTCGGGAACGCCTGCGGTGCAGGCACAAAATACGTCGGCGTGGGCCGCGGAGGCGCATGCGGCGGCGCGCCTGATCGGCGGCGCGGCCCAAAAATCAGACGGCGCGCAGTGGCTGCGGGCCGGCGTCGAGATTCGTCTTGACCCCGGCTGGAAGACCTATTGGCGCTATCCCGGTGATTCGGGCGTGCCGCCGACGTTCGACTTCGCCGGCTCCGCGAATGTCAAATCGGTCACGGTCCTGTGGCCGGCGCCGGAGCGATTCGCCGACGGCGGCGGCGGCCATTCGATCGGCTATCACGGCGACGTAGTGTTGCCGCTGCGAATCACCGCGGGCGACCCGACGCGCACGTCCGCGCTGCACCTCAAGCTCGGTTACGCGGTTTGCGGCAATGTTTGCATTCCCGTCGAAGCGAGCCTCGACTTGAAACTGTCGGCCGACGACCACGCCGACGAGCCGGCGCTGCTCGCGGCGGAGGCGCGCGTTCCGCGCCGCGTGGCGCTCGGCGCCGGCGCCAGGCTCGCCATCCGCTCGGTGCGCCGCGAGGCGGGCGGCGCGCACGAGCACGTCGTGGTCGAAGTCGCCGCGCCGGAAACTACGGCGGTCGAGCTGTTCGTCGAAGGGCCGACGCCGGCGTGGGCGCTGCCATTGCCGGAGCCGAGCGAAGCCAAAGCCGCGGCGGCGCCGCGAACGCGGCTCTTCACCTTCGACCTCGACGGTTTGCCGCCCGGCGCGCAGCCCAAGGGCGCCGCACTCACCTTCACCGCCGTTTCGCCGAGCGACGCCATCGAGGTCACCACCCATCTCGACTAATCCGCGCAGTGCGCTAATTTACCGGCGACGAAAAAAAGCCCGTCCCGATCCAATCCAGATCCCGTCCAGATAGCGAGAGGATACGACCATGCCCATTAAGGTTGGCGACCGTCTGCCGCCCGACATCAAGTTCCGCGTGCTCGGGCCGGAGGGTCCGGCCGTGAAGACGACCGAAGAGGTCTTCAAGGGTAAGCGCGTGGTGTTGTTCGCCGTTCCCGGCGCATTCACGCCGACCTGCAACAACAATCACTTGCCGGGCTACCTCAAGAGCGCCGACGCCTTCAAGAGCAAAGGCATCGACACCGTCGCCGTCACCGGCGTCAACGATATGTTCGTGTTCGACGCCTGGAAGAAGGCAAGCGGTGCCGCGGGCAAGATCGAATTTCTCTCCGACGGCAACGGCGAGTTCGCCAAGGCGATCGACCTGACGATGGACGGTTCCGGCTTCGGGCTCGGCATCCGCTCCAAGCGCTACGCCATGCTGGTCGAAGACGGCGTCGTGAAGAAGCTCAACGTCGAGGAGGCGCCCGGCAAGGCCGAAATGTCGAGCGCAGAGAATTTGCTCAAATCGCTGTGATGCGGTCATTTGCGGCGCGGGCCTTGGGCCGCGCCGCAAATGTCGCTGCGATCAGCGTCACTCCGAAGCCCTCAC
>JASHXX010000341.1 GCA_030043335.1 Xanthobacteraceae bacterium | reverse complement strand
CCATCGCATCGGCAACATCCTGAAAGGCGTGCGCGACCGATCGGTCGAGCGTCATCGTCATGATGTTCGCCGACACGATCGAGATGCCGCTGCGCCGGTGATCGAGGATCGCCTGGGTCTGTACCTTGACGCGATCCTGCACTGCTACCCGCCCGCGGGTAAGCACCTCGTCGATCGACGTTGCGGCAACCGTTTCGGTAAGCACTGCCTCGGCGACCGCCTCGACGAAGTCAGGCGCGTCCTTGACCTGGAGCAAAAAATCGGCCGGATCGCGGATCACGTATTGCAGCACCATCGCCACGTTGAGGATGTTGGTGTCGCCGGTGAGCAGCTCCGCTCCCGGCGGCATCTCCTCTCCTCCGGGCGGTAGGATGAAGCCAACGCCTATCTTCATGACGCTCGTCGTCTTTACGACATCGACGCGGGCGATCGGCCAGGGAAAGCAATAATGCATGCCGGGCCCGACCTGTTCGGCAACGGCGCCGAAGCGGCGTACTACGGCGCGTTCATCCGGTCCGACGACGTAGAAACCGGAGCCTAGATAGGCGGCGAAAAGCGCGAACAGGGCAATCACCACATAATAGTGGCTGCGCTCGCGGCGCCGCGCGATCGTGCCGGGCTCGCCACCCGCGTCCGCCCGCGGCATTTCGCCGGCGTGATCCTGCGCCGACGCCATGCTCATCGTAGCTCTCCTTCCGGTCGTCTCTGCAGGAGCCGGTCGGCATCGGCAGCACGGTCGCCCGAGCCCCGCTCGGGCCCGACCTCTCCGACCGGAGTGCCGGCGGAAGGCGGCACTCCGGTCGGTTGCGGCTGTTCGTCGAAATGCAACAGGCGCAGCACTTCGGCCTCAGCCGGAATGAACAGCGTCGTCTTGTCATCCAGTATCTTGTCGTACGCCTGGAGCGTGCGCAGGAATTGGTAGAACTTGGGGTCCTGACCGAAGGCTGCCGCATAGACGCGTGAAGCTTCCGCGTCGCCCTGGGCACGCAGGTGCGCGGAGGCGCCTGCGGCCTCAGCCTCGATGCGAACCCGCTCATGATCGGCGGCCGAAGAGATCTTCCTGCCCTCGAACTCGCCTGCCGAGCGATTCTCCTTGGCGATCTTGGCGCGCTCGGCGGTCATGCGGTCGAAGACATGCGCTCGATTCTGCTCCGGCAGCGACAAGCGGCGGATGTCGAAGCTGAACACATCGATGCCGTAGGCCGGGCCGGCAAAATCCGTAACCCGCCGCCCAATCGCGGCGACGATCGGACGGTACCGGTTTTCTGCCGAATCGGCGGAGATGAGCGCGGAAGCCGGATATTGCCCGATGACCGAGCCAATGGCGGCCACAATAATATCAGCGAGCGATTGCTCGCCCGCTGCCTGGGTGGCGAACGTGGCAAGGAAGCGCTCAGGATCGGCGATCCGCCAGGTCACCAAACTTTCAATGACGATGTTCTTTTTGTCGATCGTCAGATACTCGGATTGCGGCAGGCGGGAGAATAGCGCGCGCTTGTCGAGCCGCCGGACAGCGTCGAAGGGAAGCTTCAGGTGCAGGCCGGGTTCGTCGACGACGCGCACAACATGACCGAAGCGCGTGATCAGTCCGTATTCGGTGGCGTCGATCGTGAACAGCGCGGAGGCGAGCGCAAAGACGGCCGCCGCGATTGCCAGCGTCGGCAGAGTCCTCCGCAGCAGCACGTCCCTGTGTGATCGTCCAACGCGTCGCATCGCCTTATCGCTCGTCGTCTCTATCTTAATGGGCAGCGATTGCACATCAGTCGTCCTGCGCTTCTTTCAGCGGCGGCCGCAGCAGCCACATGTCGATATCTTTCACGTCGCCGGTTCCCGGCCGCACGAATTTGCGGATGCCGGGGAGCACCTCCTCCAACGCCTCGATCTGCAACCGGAATTTTGTGAGTTCGGGGGCATGCCTGTAGGCGTCGAGCCGTAGCGCGAAGCCCTGCGCCTCGGCTTCGGCGGCCGTGATCCGCTGATCCTTGAAGGCCGCCGCTGCTTCCGTCATTGCCGCCGCTTCGCCCTTGGCCTGGTTGACCTTCTCGACCGCAAAGACATGCGCCAAGTTGATCGTACGCTGCTTGTCCTCCCGTGCGCTCGCGACATCGCGGAACGCATCGTGGACGGCGTCCGGAGGATGCACGTAGAGAAGGCGGACCGAGAGCATCTCGATTCCGGCCTGGTACCGATCGAGCATCGCCTGCGTGCCGTCGCGGGTGCCGCGTTCGATCGCGTCGCGGGCGGTGGTGTAGATCGCGTCGATGGAATGGGTGGCAACCACACCCCGCAACGCCGTCAGCACCGTGCTCTGAACTAGAGCGTCAGGCTCGGCGAGATCGTAGGCATAGGTGAGCGCCGACTTGATCCGGTACTGGACCGAGAAGCGCAAGTCGATAAGATTGTTGTCGCCGGTCAGCAGCGACTGATCCTGCGGCCCGGTCTCCTTCGCGAACCAAATCCCGGCCGTGCTATTCTCCGGCACCGGGCTCGCCCCGAAGGCAAGCCGCCCGCGCGTCTGCACCCGCGTCGCCTCTTCACGCGACAGCGGCCGCGGCGCGCCGAACTCGAGCCGCCGCACCTGCGCCCGCGCGACAACGCGGTCGCTTTCAAACGGCCAGGCCAACCGGAAGTGCAGCCCGGGCGCGAGGTCGGCGGCGATGACCCGGCCGAAGCGGAGCTTCATCCCGGTCTCGCCGGGGCCGACGGTGAAGAAGCCGCTTCCCGCCCACAGCAGCAGCGAGGCGATCGCCGCGGCCCAGCCGAGGCGGCGGGTGGTGACCAGGAGGCCGGTCGACGCGGCGACGCGGTCGCGGAGCCAAATCCATTCGTGCGGCACGCGCGTTCGCCACATGCTGAGCGCCAGCAACACGACGAACAGCACTGCACCGGCAATTTTGACCGAGTCTGGAATAAACTCGCCGGCACGGCCGAAGGTCACGCGCGGATCGACCGCCAAGGCGCGATAGAGCGCGTTGAGGAGAAGCCCGGCGCCGAGCGTCATCGCGGCGACGACGCCGAGATAGACCGCGACTGCCCGCCCGCCCAAAACCTTCAACAGCACGACGAGGCTGCCGATATTAGTCGCCGGCCCGGCGAGCAGAAACACCAGCGCAGCGCCCGGGCTCAAACCCTTGAGAGCGAGCGCGGCGGCGAGCGGAGTTGAAGACGATGCGCAAGTGTAGAGCGGCACGCTGAGCGCCAGCATCAGCAGCATCGAAGTGAAGCCGCCGCCCCAGGAGGTCGCGAACACGTCCGCAGGCAGCGCGACCTCGATGATCGCCGACAGTGCGAGGCCGAGCGCCAGCCACCAGGCAACGTCGTCGAACAGATCGCGGAAGCCGTAGCGGATAATCTGCCGCGCCGCGCTGGCCGCCCGTGCCGCGCGGCCGGCGCTCGGCGGTAGCGGGACGCCCTGGCTAACGCCGTCATCATAGGCATGGTCGTGGACGTGATGGTCATGCGCGTGGCCGTGCGCATCCGCGTGACCGTGACCCTCAGCCGCCAGCGTCTCGTCCGCAACGGCGGGGCGCCTCCCGGTCCCGAACAGGTTGGTGAGAACGCCGGCGGCGATCGCGGTGATGACTCCGGCGATCGGTCGGTAAACAGTCATCAACGGGTCGGTCAGTGCGTAGGTCAGGCTGATGCTGTCGGCGCCAGTTTCCGGGGTCGCCACCAGAAAGGCGACCGTCGCTCCCGGCGTTGCCCCTTCCTTGTGCAGCCCGAGCGCCGTCGGCAGCACCGCACAGGAGCATAGCGGAAGTGGCGCGCCCAGCACCGAGCCCCACAACACCGACCTCACCCTGCCGGTGCCGACCAGTCGCCGCAGCAGCCGGTGCGGCACGAGCACGCCCAGTACGCCGGCAACGAGAAAGCCGAACAGCAGATAGATGGAGGCGTCCTTGAGAATCCCCCAAACCGCCTGCAGGACGCCGAGCAGGAAATCGATCATGGATATTCCCTCGTCGAGTCAGCTGGGAGAGCGGCGACGGCGCCGCGCCCCCGGCCCAATTCACTTCCTTCAGCGCCTCATTTCGGCAGGTATTTCTTGTTCAACGCGCAAGCCACCGAGTATTGCGGGTCGACCACATTGGCG
>JASHXX010000340.1 GCA_030043335.1 Xanthobacteraceae bacterium | reverse complement strand
GCCGTCGCGCGCGGATCGGCGCCGAGCGATTCGAGCGTTCGCCCCAGATGAAGGGCGTAAGAGGGCGTGCACAGCAGAATGGACGGCTGATAGCGGATGACCACGTTGGCCCGGGCGCTGGCATCCATTCCCCCGCCTGGCAGCGACGGCAGGCCCATTTTAGCCAGTGCGTATTGCACGCCCCAGGCCCAGACATGCGGCCCATAGCCGGTGATCATAAACACTGTGTCGCCCTTGCGGAAACTCATCGCCTGCAACGCGCGCGCGTTCGCCCATGCCCACAGCTCGCGATCGAAATGCGAATAGCGAAATACGCGCGGCGCGCCGGTCGTTCCGGACGAGGAAAACATCATCCAGCCGCGCTGACGCCAAAGCGCTTCGTTCATGGTCGTGTAGGTCCCGTAAGGCGGTTGTTTGGCGGCGTCCTCGGCCATTTCCAGCTTGTCGATCACCGGCCATCTCGCAGTCAGGTCGTCGACATTGCGCAAGTCAGACGGAATGAGGCCGAGACGATCGAAGCGGCGGCGATAGAAGTCGCTGTTCTCGTAGAGGAACGGGGTCACGGCAGCGATCTTGTCATCCTGGATCGCTCTGATCTCGTCGCGCGAGGCGGTGTCGAGGCGCGGCGACCAAAACTCGGCGGAGCCGGGCGCATCGCGATCGCGGCGATGACGCTCGATGGTCTCGAGCCATTGCCGCCGCGTCGCCTCGGCGCGGTGTGTTCGGTCGGTCATGGCTTCCTCCCGGTTCCTGCAAAGTATTACGAGGCGGGCGGAGTCTGCTAGACGCTTGACCTTCAAGGTCGGTGCGGCTTCAATCCGGCCGCCGCGCGAAACCGCTTTTGGTGATCGTGTCCCGACGCCCTGATCTCGCCTCGCCGCCGCGCTTCGCCTATGCGGGCAGCGCCATCGAGCGTGCCGCCTCGCGCCGCGGCGACGAGGCTGAGCTTGCGGCGCTGGCGGAACGAGACAGCGCCCGCTGCTACGTGATCGTCTCCGATCTGATCGTAATGCGAAAGCGCGGCGAGGCGCTCGACCCGCTGTTTGCGCTCGGCGAGGCGCGCGCGCTCGGCACCGCGCGCGAAACCGTGTTCCTCGGGCTGTTGCAGGAAGCGCCGCGCTTCGGCCTGGCGCTCGATGCGGCCGCACTCGAGCCGCTCAAAGCGCGCGACGATCTCAAGCTCATCGATCTGCGCACCATCGCGATGCAGGGCATCGTTCCTGCCGAGCACCTGCCGCCGCTTGCCGAAGCCAAGGCCGTGATCGGCTGGCATGCGCACCACCGCTTCTGTCCCAATTGCGGCGCAGCGACGCTGCCGGTCCAGGGTGGCTGGCGGCGCGACTGTCCGGCCTGCAAGGCCGAGCACTTCCCGCGCACCGATCCGGTGGTCATCATGCTCGCGGTCGCCGGCAAGCGCTGCGTGCTCGGCCGCTCGCCGCGCTTTCCGAAAACGATGTGGTCGTGTCTCGCCGGCTTCGCCGAACCCGGCGAATCGATCGAGGAGGCGGTGTGCCGCGAGGTGCGCGAAGAAGTCGGCCTGATCTGCGCACGCGTCAGCTATTTCGCCTCGCAGCCCTGGCCGTTCCCGACTTCGCTGATGATCGGCTGCCACGCCGAAGCGCTGTCGGAGACGATCGTCATCGACCGCAGCGAAATCGAGGAAGCGCGCTGGTTCGATCGCGACGAGCTCAAGCTGATGCTTGAGCGCCAGCATCCGGACGGTCTGACCACGCCGCCGCCGCTCGCCATCGCCCATCATATCGTTCGCGACTTCGTCGAGCGCGACGGCGATCTGTTCTGACGATATCCGGCGATTTCGGGCCTTAAGCCGGTTGGAGCGGCCAGAGCCAGGCGGCGCCGCGCACGCCGCTTGAGTCGCCGTGGGCCGCGCGGACGATCGGCGTGTCGATTGCGTCCGAGAACGCATGGTGAGCGATCAGCGGCGGCAAGGCGGCATAGAGCTCGGTGATATTCGAAAGTCCGCCGCCCAGCACGATCAGGTCAGGATCAAATAAATTGACGATCGTCGCCAGGCTGCGCGCTAGGCGGCCTTGATAGATCCGCAGACATGCGCGCGCCGCTTCGTCGCCGGACGCGGCTCTGGCGACGACATCCTGCGCGGAAACCTCGCGGCTCGTCGCCGCGTGATAGCCGCGCGCCAAGCCCGGGCCGGACAGGAAGCGTTCGATGCAGCCGGTCTTGCCGCAGTAGCAAGGCACATTCAGGTCTTCACGGCGGTCCGGCCACGGCAGCGGATTGTGCCCCCATTCGCCGGCAATCCGATTGCGGCCGACCAGCACCTGCCTGTCGATGACGAGCCCGCCGCCGACGCCGGTGCCGAGGATGACGCCGAACACCACCCGGGCTTGGGCTGCGGCGCCGTCGATCGCTTCCGAAAGCGCAAAGCAGTTGGCGTCGTTCTCGAGGCGAACCTCGCGGTTCAATTTCTGCTCAAGATCGCGGCGCAGCGGCCGGCCGTTGAGAACCGTGCTGTTCGAGTTTTTGATGAGCCCGGTCTTGGTCGATTCCGCGCCGGGCGAAGCAATTCCGACCGTGCCGGTCGTTCCGGTCTCCCGCTCGGTAATCGCGACGAGGTCGGCGACAGCGTTCAAGGTCGCGGCATAGTCTCCGGCCGGGGTCGGCGAGCGGCGGCGCAGCAGCGTGGTGCCGTCGTCGGCAAGCGCGACCACCTCGATTTTGGAGCCGCCCAGATCGATGCCGATTCTCATTGCGCCACCTCAACGTCCGCAGCCGGGCGTGCGATGAATCTATAGCGGCTGCCGGTCTGATCGCGCTCTTTCGTTCCGGTGACGATCTCGGCGGGTGGGCGGGCGCCATCGAGCCTTGGCGGCCAGCCTCAAGACGGGCTTGATTTGGAATATTATTCTCTGTAAACACGAATCTGGCCGCCGAATTGAAAGATTCTTTCCAATCCGGTGGTTCGAATGACCCCGAGGCGGGTTCGTCGCATGGACGCCATCGACCGGAAAATCCTGGCGGTGCTGCAGGAGGATGCTTCGCTGTCGGTTGCCGAGATCGGCAACCGCGTGGGTCTCTCCTCGACGCCGTGCTGGAAGCGCATTCAGCGTCTCGAGGCCGACGGCGTCATCCTCAAGCGGGTAGTGCTGGTCGAGCAAAGCCGCATCGGGCTCGGCGTCACCGTGTTCGTCTCGATCGAGACCGGCGACCATTCGAACGACTGGCTCGAGCGCTTCGCCAAGATCGTCGGCGCCATGCCCGAGGTGATGGAGTTCTATCGCATGGCCGGCGACGTCGACTACATGCTGCGCGTCGTGGTGCCCGACATTGCCGGCTATGACGCGTTCTACAAGCGCCTGATCGCCGCGGTGCCGCTGGCGAACGTGACCTCCCGGTTCGCGATGGAGAAGATCAAGTCGACGACGGCGCTGCCGATTCCGTGAGCGGGCGGCTCACGACGCGGTACGGGCGATCGAGGCGGATTGTCGCGGCAGCAGATAGATCTGGTCGCTCAACGTCAGCGTGTTGGTCAGAACGATGCCGTAGGTCGGATTATACGCATACTGGGCCTGGCCGAGGATCAGATAGGTGTTCGGCTGCGCCAGCGCCGAAGGCACCGTCACCGACTGACCGACGGTGAGCGCCGTGCTGTTGAGCGAATCGCTCCATGCCACCGTCGCGTTGCCCTGACCGTCGATCGCGATCTCCGATACCGTAGCCTGCAGGCCGCTGGTCGCATACGGGGCAATGATCGCCGATGCGGCGTTGAAGATGTTCGACATGTTGGCGTCGTTGATCGCAGTATACTGCGTCGACAAATCGGCGACGGCGTGCGCGGTCAAGGTGACCTTGTGCTTGATGGCGATGCCCTGCGTCACCTCGGCGCTGCCGATATAGAGCATCAGCAACAGCGGCAGCAGGATGGCGAACTCGACCGCCGTTACCGCGCTGCGGTCGTTGAGGAAGCGCGCGAGGCGACGTGTCGGCTGGGGTGCGCAAGCGGTCATGGCGTTGCCGGTGGTCACGACGGCGCAAACGGTTCGTTCTGGAACACGGCGGTCGCGGTCAGCAGGTTGTAGCCGCCGCTCAGATTGTTCAGGCCGACCACGTTGAAGTAGACCGGGAACGGATAGTAGAGGCGCACCATCACCACCTCGCCGGCCGTGCCTGGATTAAAGCCGAGGTTTGAGGTGTTGAGATTGCCGTTGCTGATCGGCAGCCCGAGATTGACCGAGCTGAACGACGAGTAAGTCTCGACGTCGACGTAGAGGTTGCCGCTGCAATTGGGCAGCGCCTGCAGCTGGTTGCAGACTTGCTGTTTGAACTGAGCCGCGGTCAAGCCTTGCGTTTGCGCCTGCCCGGTCATGATCATCCGCGCGGCGGAAGTCGCCGCGGTTTCCAGCGCCTGGCCGGCGAAGAAGACGAACGCCGTCTCGATGGTTCCGATGGTCAGGGCGAGGAACGGTGCCGCCAGGAAGCTGAATTCGACTGCGCTCATGCCCGCCTTATGCCGCACGAAGCGGCGCAGCAGTCGCAAGGCGGCCGATCCCACAGCGCGCGCGTTGAGCGACGACTTCTGTCGATCGGACATGGCAACCCTCGGCCAAACCGCCGCGCGCGGCGCGCGGCGACTGTGACTCGAGCACTAACAAGCAGGAGTTGGCGATTGGTTGCGCCAATCGAGAGGAACCGCACTGCCGCGGTTAAGCGTACGTCAACCTTGCGCCGTGCCGCTTCGCGCGCCGGCTTTCAGTGCGCCGCCGAACTGGCGGCGATCCCGGCAGACTGGGCATCGCGCGTCGTGATCTCGCTCAAAGTCTTGTCGAAATAGTCCGGGAAATCGCCCAGGGTGAGCCGGCGCGAGCAGTCCGGCGTGCAGCTGTAGGTCTCGCGGGTGGCGCCGCGGTAGACCACGACGATGGGATCGCTTGGCCCGGTGACCTCGATGGTCCTCTCCATCAGCACGGCGCCAGCGCGGTCGAGCGCGACGACATTGGTCGAGCCATAGCTCTTGCCGGTGATGACGCCGATGCCGCTGTGCTGCAGCGACAGATCGGCGATCAGCGGGTTCCCGATTACGACCGTCGCGGCGCGGTCCGGGAGCTTTATGATCCTGGCCTGGTCGAGCGCGACGACGATCGGTTCGGCGGCGACCGTCGGCGTGGCGATGGCGATGAGCACCAGAGCTCCCAATAGCCAACGCAGCGGGCTTGGCGCCCGGCCTGCTACGCACGACGCGGTCATCGCGACTCTCCGAAACGTTACGCGGATCGCCAACCGAACTTTAACTCCGAGGCGTCCAATTGACTGCAAAATAGTGAATGAATTGCAAAAAATCGCCGGCCGGTGCTCATTGCGCGAACGGGCTGACCAGCTGCGCGCCGAAGCTTATCGGAAAGTCGCGATCCGCGGTGCCGTAGCGATCCGGCAGTTCGGCTGCCGGCTTGTAGAAGGAGGCGAAGATAAACCATGGCCGAAGCCATGCTGACCGCCGACGGCGGCATTAGTCGGCGCTTAAGGCTGATTGACTAGTTGGAAGGGGAGACTTGGTCGACCCGACCGGACGGCTGCGAAATTCTTCGGCCACGGCGACATCAGCATCGGTCCCATAGCATCGGCCCCATAATATCGGTCCATAGCAAAGGTCCCATGTCGACACTCAAATCTCTTGCCACGATGCCGTTCGGCGATCTGCGCCGCAGGCTCGATCAGAGCTTGATCTACGATTGGGCGATGCGATGTCCCATCATGATTTATTACTCGCTCATGTTGTTTCGCGACGTTCGCGTATTTTTCCACCAGGTGGAGCTTGACCCGACTGCGTTTGCGCAATTCGACGTCGCCGTTTTCGCCGCCACCTTGGCCCGCATCTCGCAGTGGATGTTTATCTTCCTGTTTGCGATCCAGCCGCTGTTTCGGCTTCGTGCCATCGCCAAGTCGGAAGAGATTCTACCGCGGCTCGCGGCGCTGGTCGCCGTCTGTGCGCCTTTGATGTTCATGCATCTCGAGCGGGCGCCGCCAAATGTAGCTTTCGATTTGTCGGCCGTGGTCCTCACCCTGACCGCGAACGTGATGGTCGTCGTCACCATCAGCTTCCTCG
>JASHXX010000041.1 GCA_030043335.1 Xanthobacteraceae bacterium | reverse complement strand
CTGCAGGCGCGGCTGATGAGCCAGGCGCTGCGCAAGCTCACCGCCTCGATCAACCGCTCCAACACCATGGTGATCTTCATCAACCAGATCCGCATGAAGATCGGCGTCATGTACGGCTCGCCGGAAACCACGACCGGCGGCCACGCGCTCAAATTCTACGCCTCGGTGCGGCTCGACATCCGCCGGATCGGCGCGATCAAGGAGCGCGACGAGGTCGTCGGCAACCAGACCCGCGTCAAGGTGGTCAAGAACAAGCTGGCGCCGCCGTTCAAGCAGGTCGAGTTCGACATCATGTATGGCGAGGGCGTGTCCAAGACCGGCGAACTGATCGATCTCGGCGTCAAGGTCGGGGTGGTGGAAAAATCCGGCGCCTGGTTCTCCTATGACAGCCAGCGCATCGGTCAGGGCCGCGAGAACGCCAAGGCGTTCCTCAAGGCCAATCCCGACATCGCCGCCAAGATCGACGCCGCGATCCGCCAGAACGCCGGCCTCATCGCCGAGAAAATCCTCGCCGGCGAAGAGGGCGAGCGCGGCGGCGATCATGACGCCGCGGAAGGATAAGGACGTTTTGCCCGCTTGCGGGCATAGACGGCGCCGGTGCTGCTACAGGCGGGTTCGAGACGCGCATGGCCGGGGATAAGCCCGGCCATGACGTTGTCATGCCCGGCCTTGCGCCGGGCATCTACGTCTTTCTTCCAACAGCGGGTTACTAAAGGCGTGGATGGCCGGGACAAGCCCGGCCATGACATCCGCGCGGTCAGCTGCGGCGTTCGGCGGTCCACGAGCCGGCGCAGCCGGCGCCGCGCCAGGAGCCGCTGCCGGCGGTCGTCGAGAGACGGCCGGAACCCGCGGCGCGCTGGTCGCCATGGCTGACCAGCACGGTGACGGCGCCGTTTGCCGCGACTTTGCCGCGCACGTCGATCGCGAGCGCGCCGCCATTGGCGACGACACCGTTGGTGATCTGGATCGGATAGCGGTAGCTCGCGATGCAGTCGCCCTTGGTGGTGACGAGCGACACGCTCCACACCCCGTCGAAGCGCGGCATGGCGACGCCCGGCGTCGCAAAGACGGTCGCGGCGATCAGCGCCGCGGCGCTGCCGAGTGCGATGCGATTTTTGCCGAAACGGTTTTTGCAATCGGTCATGACAGCCATCCCTCTGTTGCGCGGTCAAGCCCCGCCGCCTCTTCGATAGCAGCGCCGCCTACAGACGGTGTTGATGGCGGTCACAAAAACGCGCATTGCGGCGCGTCGCGCGCGGGCGCCATTCAGCCGCGCCGTTCGGCGGTCCAGGAGCCGGCGCAGCCGGCGCCGCGCCAGGAGCCGCTGCCGACGCTCGCCGACAGGCGGCCGGAGCCCGTCGCGCGCTGATCGCCATGGCTGACCAGCACGGTGACGGCGCCGTTCGCCGCAACCCGGCCGCGCACGTCGATCGCGAGCGCGCCGCCATTGGCGACGATGCCGTTGGTGATCTGGATCGGATAGCGGTAGCTCGCGATGCAGTCGCCCTTGGTGGTGACGAGCGACACGCTCCACACCCCGTCGAAGCGCGGCATGGCAAAGCTCGTCGTCGACAGCGCGGCGGAAACGGCCAGCAGCGCACCGACGCTCCAGCCGATGCGATGGCGCAACGGATTCATTCAGCCCCCCGATTGACTGCGCGGGTCGAGCGCCGCGCGAAGCCCTTTGAAACGCGCGGGTGAAACGGCCGGTCCCACCCGCATGCGCGGCTTTCTAGTCGAAAAAGGTTCAAATCCCGTTGCTGGTCGCCGTAAAAGTGCCGCAAAAAATCACGGCGCCGTGCGGCCACGCAAGCCACTGGCCCGACTCGTTTTTCGGGAACGGCGGATCGCGGCCGAAGGCTCAGTCGCGCTCGTCGTCGGCGCGGTGCGGCTCATCGTAACCGTGACGGCTCGAATAGAAGACAAGTCCCATCAGGCCAATTCCGACGATGAGCGAAAACACGATGCCGAGCGTCATGGCGATATAGCCGTTGACCGGCATCGGTGGGCCTTCGACCGAAACCCAGGCGTGGGCGGCAAACCACCCCGCCGCGATCAGAATGGCGAGGAGCGCGACGACGAGCGCGATCGTACCCAACGTGCTGAGCTTTGGCATTGGGCTGAAATAGGCTTCCCCGCGCACCGCAACCAGCCCGGCCGCGTCGTCATCGACCCGATGTCGTCATCACCGGGCTGACCCGGAGATCCATAGGCAGGCCCGCCACGCTTTGTGTCACGAGGAGGCGCTGCGCCGGTCGCCTGCCGTCAGCCGCGCTTGCGGAGAAAGACGTAGTCGGCGGAGTAGGGGACGCTCAACAGCGCGCCGGCCTGCTCGCAAGCGCCGCGCAGAACGCCGCCCCGGGTGTTGATCCGCTGCACGGTGGTGACGGAATCAAGCGTGCCGTTGCCCCGCCGGCCGACGACCTCGAGCTTGAGGCACGCAACGTCGTTTGCGGTGGCGCCCGGCGCGTTGCCGGCGGCTTTGCCGGTGACCGCGCTGCCGTCGGCATGCTCCCAGGTCGGGCCGGCATAGTGGCGCCCGATGGTCTTGCCCTCGAGCATCAACGTCGCGATCGGCTCGCGGAACGCCCAGGCGAGCGTGCCGTCGGCGCCGGCCCTGCATTCATAGATCTGCGCGCCGGCGGCTTGGAGCGTAACGACCGGCGTCTCGCCCGGCGCGGCGATCGCCGCCGGGATTTCCGCCGGCGCGCGGGCGGCGCGTAACGCCAGCGCCAACGGCGCGAGCGCCAGGATCGACAACGACAGCAGGCCTCTCGCGTCGCCGAGCGTCATCGCGTGTCGCCGCCTCGGGCCATCGCCTTGCGCAAGTTGTCGTCGACCTTGTC
>JASHXX010000339.1 GCA_030043335.1 Xanthobacteraceae bacterium | reverse complement strand
AACCGGCTCGAGATTGCCCTGAGAGCTTGAGATAATTTGAAGGACGTTCGACGTAGCCGTCTGCTGCTCCAATGCTTCGGTGAGTTCAGTAGTGCGCTGGCTGAGGTCAGTGGTGCACTGCCGCAGCTCATTGAGTAACCGCGCGTTCTCGATAGCGATAACTGCTTGGGCGGCGAAGTTCTTGACCACTTCGATCTGCTTGTCGGTGAAGGGGCGAACTTGCTGCCGATAAACGGCAATGATGCCTATCAGTTTGTTGTCCTTGAGCATCGGCGCTCCTAGCCATGTCCGCACGTTACAAAGCTCTACGAAGCGAACGAAATCAGCATCCCCCTGTTTGTAAGACGTGTTCTCGGTGCAGTCGTCTGCAGCGGCCGCGTAGTTGAGGTGATGCGCTTAAGCACGCCGCTAGCGCTGATCGTCGGTTCGCGTTGCCGGAACTCGATGTAGGCTGGCGGCGCATTGTGCGTCGCAACTGGCCGGAAAGTCGTGCCTTCGTTGAGCAGCAAAACGCTGAAGTTCGCCTCACAGAGACGCACCGCATTCGCGAGCACGCTTGCAAATACCGGCTGCAAATCTTCTTGCGAGCTTGAGATGACGTGCAAAACCTCGGACGCGGCCACCTCCCGCTCCCGCGCCTCGTTTAGCTCGCGCGTGAGCCGCGTGACCTCTCCTACCGCTTCGGCGGCGGACGAATTACGACGCGCCACATCGTCGGGCACGTTGCGTCGTTTCAGCTTTGTGGTTTTGCGGCCTTGCGTCTTAGCTGGTGCGCCGACCGGTCCAGAGCGCCTTTTCATCGCCCCCTCGTAGGCTCAGAACAAAGGCATCCGTAATGAGAAAGTTAGCACGTCGGACGTTAGTTAGGTGAGCTTTTCATGACTGACCGCGAGGCTGCAAGCCCAATTCCCCCAATAGCGCCTTCGTCTCCTGAGGTCTCTCGCGTATCGAACCCCTCCGTAAACCACCCGTAGACCGGAGCGAGCACTTCGAGCCGAACCATGCGGTAGCGCGCGGGCCGTGCTAGTCTCGCTTTGTGAAGGGGCGCTATGGCTCAAACACGCCGACTCGCAGCCATCTTAGCCGCTGATGTCGTCGGCTATTCCCGTCTCATGGGCGAGGACGAGGCCGGCACAGCGAAGGCCGTGCGCGAACATCGCGAGGTCGCAACGCCCATCGTCCGCGATTTTGGCGGCCGGCTAGTCAAGACGACGGGCGACGGCGTTCTTCTGGAATTTCCCTCCGTCGTCGCCGCAGTCGAATGCGCTATCGCAATCCAAAAGCAAATGGTGGAACGCAACGCCGGGATTGCTGAGGGAAAGCGCATTCTCTACCGCATGGGCATCAATCTCGGCGATGTGCTGATCGACGGCAAGGACATCTTGGGCGACGGCGTCAATATTGCTGCCCGTTTGGAGAGTATCGCCGAGCCGGGCGGTATCTGCATATCAGGTTCGGCCTACGATCAGGTGCGCGGCCGCATCGATGTAGACTTCGTTGATCTCGGCGAGCAGAGCCTCAAGAACATTATGCGGCCTGTGAGTGCTTATGCGCTCAAGACAGGCACGGCAGGCACGGTCGCACCACACTCCATCGCAACCGAAAAATCAGGTCCGCCCCGCCTCTCAATCGTAGTGCTGCCTCTCGCCAACCTCCGGGGCGATCCTGAGCAGGACTATTTCGTCGATGGCGTGACCGAGAGCCTGACCACGGATCTCTCGCGCATCTCCGGCTCGTTTGTGATCGCGCGCAACACGGCGTTCACTTACAAGGGCAAACATATCGACGTGAAGCAGATCGGCCGCGATCTTGGGGTGCGCTACGTACTCGAAGGCTCGGTGCAGCGCGGCGGCAATCGCTTGCGCGTCAATGTGCGGCTCATCGACGCTGAGACGGGCAACCACCTGTGGGCCGAGCGCTTCTGCGGAAAGTACGTTGGCGAAGGTGCTATCGCTGGCACCGAACCATGCGATGGCGCATTGCCTAACAGGTCTTGTTCAAATCTTCTCAAACCGCGCGGCCGCCCTGCCGGTGTTACAGCCGACCAAATTCGATCTGGTCATCAACCTTAAGACCGCCAAAACACTTGGCCTCGTCATCCCGCAGGACCTGCTCGTTGCTGCCGACGAGGTAATCGAATAAGGCGTGGCGAGTTCATGACGCTGCTCGGCGGCATGGCGGTACGGCGGCTTGCAGCGCTGGCCTCCTTGCGCCAACCGGCCGAACTTAATCGACTGCGCGTCAAGGTTAGTCAGATTTTTTGATTTGCAAGCTTTTGGGTTAGGGACTCGCCTATGTCCTGCTCCAGTCGGAGCAATATCGACAATTGAGAAATCAGCTCCGCAGCCCACTGTTGAGCATCCGCATCATCATAACCCAAATCTTTTGCCGTTTTTTGGTAACTCCGCTGCACAGCATCCAAGGCTGTCGAGCGCTGCTCAAGAGGCGCTGCCGCGATCATCTCAACTACCCTCGGAATGCCTGCGATCGCCGCGTCGAGGATCTCATGTTCCGTATTCAACGATCGAAAATTCAACGCCATAACACACTCCACTAGCAAGCCAATGATCATTGTACCCAATCAACGGCGCTGATCCTAGATGAGTTGAAACAGAGAAACCGATTGTTACTCGGCGAGCGTCGTCACCGAGTCTGCCCGCGCCGCAGTTCTTGGATAAAACGGATCGCGCATCTACT
>JASHXX010000338.1 GCA_030043335.1 Xanthobacteraceae bacterium | reverse complement strand
TGCGGCCAGGTACCAGAGCACGAACAGGATCGAGACGACGACCAGGATCGGCGCGCGGGCCGTAATCCAGGCCGGCCGCCACGCCGCTTGCGGCAACGCGAGCGCGCTCGTCGTCATCTCGCGCCGCCCGTCATCTGGCGCTACTCGTCATAGGAGTGACCCGAGCGCAAGCCTGAGCGCACGTGCTGCGCGACCTTGATGAACTCCGGTGTCTCGCGGATCTCGAGCGTGCGGTCGCGCGGGAAGTCGCAGGCAATGACGTCGATGATCCGCCCGGGCCGCGGCGACATCACCACGATCTTGGTCGAGAGAAACACCGCCTCCGGAATCGAATGGGTGACGAACACCACGGTCTTGCGGGTCTGGTCCCAGAGCCGCAGCAGCTGCTCGTTCAGATGGTCGCGCACGATCTCGTCGAGCGCGCCGAACGGCTCGTCCATCAGCAAGAGCGCCGGATCGAATGACAGCGCGCGCGCGATCGAGGCGCGCTGCTGCATGCCGCCGGAGAGCTGCCACGGGAATTTGCGCTCGAAGCCGGAGAGATTGACGAGCTTGAGATATTCCTCCATGCGCGCGCGGCGCTCATTGGCGTCGAAGCCCATGATCTCGAGCGGCAGCATGACGTTGCGCTCGATGGTGCGCCAGGGATAAAGCGCCGGCGCCTGGAAGATGTAGCCGTAGTGGCGCTGCCGCCGCGCCTCGCCGGGGCTGACGCCGTTGACCAGGATCGTTCCCGCTGTCGGATGCTCGAGGTCGGCGATCACGCGCAACAGCGTGGTCTTGCCGCAGCCCGAGGGGCCGATGAAGGAGACGAAATCGCCGGCGCCGACTTGCAGGTTTACATTGGCGAGCGCCTGGACTTCGCCATCGCTCGTCTGAAAGGTCAGCGAAACGCCGCGCGCGTCGACCGCCAAAGCGCCGGGAGCGGCAGGGCCTTCTTTCGATTTTTCAGCTTGCCGCAATGGCTCGACCGGGCGGATCGATACGTTCGGCGAAGACCCAAATGCCACGCTTTGCTCCGTGAGGCCGGCTCAATTCGTCGGTGCGCTCGGACCAAAAGATATTGGCAGACGCACGCAGGCAAGCCGCGCCCAAGCTTTGTTCAGGCTGGCAGAATATTGGGCACGCCAATTCCCTTCTATTGTCAATGGTTTTCTCAAGCGCGCCCCTTCCTGAGAATATTTTGACTCATCCGGGCGACGTTTTCCATACTCGCGCGCATTCGCGTTGCCTAGTTTCTGGTAGCTTTGCCGTAACATGAAGCCTGCACCCTTCCGCTATGTCGCCGCGCGGAGCCTCGAACAGGCCCTGCAATTGAAGGCCGCGCACGGCGATGAAGCGCGCTTTCTCGCTGGCGGACAAAGCCTTGTTCCGACAATGAATTTCCGTCTGACGCAGCCGGCTTTGCTGATCGACATCAATCCGCTGACCGCCTGCGCGGGTGTCCAGCAAAGCGGCGCTCGGAGCGTGCGCATCGGCGCGCTGACGCGTTATCGGACCCTCGAACGCGACGCCGAGACCGCGCGCAACCTGCCGCTCCTCCGTGAGGCGTTGCCGCATATCGCGCACCCGCAGATCCGCAACCGCGGCACCATCGGCGGCAACCTCGCGCACGCCGATCCGGCGTCTGAGATGCCGGCGATCGTGCTCGCGCTCGCCGGCCGGCTGCGCGCGCAGTCGGTGCGCGGCGAGCGCTGGATCGCCGCGGCGGAGTTTTTCAAAGGCGCGCTGACGACCGCGCTCGAACCAGACGAGATGCTGACCGAGGTGGAGCTGCCGGCGGCGCCGCCGCGCTCCGGCGCCTGCTTTATGGAGGTGGCGCGCCGGCGCGGTGACTTCGCCATCATCGGCGTCGCCTGCACGGTCGAGCTCGACGGCGACGGAAGCTGCAGGCAAGCGCGGATCGCCCTGTGCAATGCCGGCGACGGGCCGATATTCGCCAGAGCGGCGAGCGCCTCGCTCGCCGGCCGCAGCATCGGCGCCGCCGAGACCGCTGCAGCCGCCGCGCTCGTGCAAGGCGAGATCGATCCCGGCGGCAATGTCCACGCCAGCAGGGACTATCAGCGCCACATCGCCGGTGTGCTCACGGCGCGGGCGCTCAAGACGGCGAATGAGCGGGCGCAGCGTGGCCACTGACGCCGACAACGGCGAAACGCACGACATCACCGTGACGGTGAACGGCGTGCCGTACCGGCGCGAGGTCGAGGCGCGGCTGCTGCTGAGCGATTTCCTGCGCCACGATCTCACCCTCGCCGGCACCCATGTCGGCTGCGAGCACGGCGTCTGCGGCGCCTGCACCATCATCTTCGACGGCGCGGCGGTCCGCTCCTGCCTTATGTTTGCGGCGCAGGCCGACGGCCACGCGATCATCACCGTCGAAGGCCTTGCAGGAGACCGCGAGCATCTGCATCCGCTGCAGGCGGCGATGCGCGAATGCCACGGCCTGCAATGCGGCTATTGCACTCCCGGCATCCTGATGACGATGAAGGCCTTCCTCGACGAGACCCCGCAGCCTGACGAGGCGCAGATCCGCGAAGCGCTGTCCGGCAATCTCTGCCGCTGCACCGGTTACCAGCACATTGTCGAGGCGATGCAGCTTGCGGCAGAGCGGCTGCGGAAGTGACCGCCATGGCGACCCGCAATTTCGGCGCCTCGATCCGACGCAACGAGGACAAACGGCTCCTTACCGGCCAGGCGCTGTTCGTCGACGACGTCGAGCTGCCGGGGATGGTCCACGCCGCGTTCTTGCGCAGCAATGTCGCGCACTCCGCGATCCGCTCGATCGATGTCACCGCGGCTCGGGCCCGTGACGGCGTGGTTGCGGTCTATACCGCGGACGATCTCGGCGCCTACTGGGCGCCGGGGCCGCTTCTGGTGCCGCCGCCGCCGATCGCTGGCATCGTCTTCAATCAACGCACGCAGGTGCCGCTCGCCAAGGACAAGGTGCGCCACGTCGGCGAGCCGCTCGCGGTCGTCTTGGCGCAGAGCCGCTATCTCGCCGAGGACGCGCTCGCCGACATCGCGGTCGAGCTCGATCCGCTTCCGGCCGTCGTCGACCTGGAGGGGGCGCTCGCCGACAACTCCGCGCGCGTCCACGAGGACGTGCGCGGCAACGTCGCTGCCCATGTCCGCCAGACCCGCGGCAACTACGCCGCCGCCCGCGCGCGTGCCGACCGCGTCATCAGCCGCCGCTTCCACTACGACCACGGCGCCTCCTCGCCGATCGAGACCCGCGGCATCGTCGCCAATTGGGACGCGCGCGCCAATCAGCTCACGGTCTGGGACACGACCCAGGCGCCGGTGTTTCTGCGCAACGGCCTTGCCGCGATGCTCGGTTTGAGCGAGCGGCAGGTGCGGGTGATCGCGCCGTTCGTCGGCGGCGGCTTCGGGCCGAAGATCATGCTGTTCTATCCGGAAGAGGTGGTGATTCCGTGGGCTGCTAGGCGGCACAACCGTCCAATCAAATGGATCGAAGACCGGCTCGAACATTTCTTCGCTACGACGCATGAACGCG
>JASHXX010000337.1 GCA_030043335.1 Xanthobacteraceae bacterium | reverse complement strand
GCGCTGATCGGACCCGCCGGCTCTCTGATCGGCATCGGCTCGCTGCAGCTGCAGCACGCGGTCGAGAAAGGCCAGGCGCAGAACATCAACATGATGGTCCCGATCGATCTGTTGAAGCCGATCCTCGACGATCTGCTCAAATTCGGGCGCCGCAACGCGCCGGCGCGGCCATGGCTAGGCCTGTTTGCGACCGAGATGGAGAGCCGGCTCGTCATCGTCGGATTGGCGGATCGCGGACCGGCGAAACGCGCCGACCTGCGCACCGGCGACATCGTGCTTGCGGTCGCCGGGACCGAGGTCCACGACCTCGCCGGCTTTTTTCGCCGCATCTGGGCGCAAGGTCACGCCGGCGCCGAAGTGCCGATCACCATCTATCGCGACGGCCAAACGATGGAACTCAAGATCAAATCCGGCGAGCGCAACCGCTTCCTCAAAGGCCCGAGCCTGCACTGAGCGCCGCGGCCAGTGCGCGCAAGCCTTCACGGTATGTTGGATAAAGCAGCATGACCCCGAGCTCGCGCTTGAGCTTATCGTTGCGCACGCGCCGGCATTCCTGCCAGAAGCTCAGGGCCAGCGGCGACAAGGTCGGCTCGGCATCAGCGAAGGGAATTTCCGGCGGCGGGTCGCGGCCCATGAGTCGCGCCGCGTAAACGATCGGGTCGCCGGGTGCGGTCGGTTCGTCATCGGCGACGTTGAAGATTCCGGCGGCGCGGCGCGCAAACGCCGCATCGATCGCCTGGGCGATATCGGCGACATGAATGCGATTGAAGACTTGCCCCGGCTTGACGATGCGCCGCACGGTCCCGGCAGCGATTTGGGTAAGCACGTTGCGTCCGGGCCCGTAGATGCCGGCGAGGCGCAGGACGACAACGGCGAGCCCGGAACGGGCGCCGAGATCCTGCCAGGCCCGCTCGGCGGCGAGGCGGCCATGGCCGCGTGCCGAAACCGGCCGCGGCGGCGTCTCCTCGTCGACCCAGGCGCCGCCACGGTCGCCATAGACACCCACGGTCGACAAATAGACGATCGATCGCAGCCGCCGCGCTCGCAGCAGCGCCTGACCAAAAGCCGCCAGCACGGGATCGCCAGATTCGTTCTGCGGAATCGAAACGAGCGTCAGGTCGGCTTCGCCGATGGCGTGGTCCAGCTCGGGCGTCGGCGAGATGCCGTCGAACGGCAGCGCCTTGAGCCGCCCGGCAAAACGTGCGTTCAGCACTGCCGCGCGTTCGGTGCCGCGGACGGTGCCGATGACGCGCTCGAAGCCGTCACCGAACATGCCGAGGAAATGTTCCGCCGAATAGCCGAGCCCGAAGCACAGTAGAGTTGACATCGGATTCTCATCCGCAGGCCGCAGCCCACTCCACCTCGACCTCCGGATCAGCCTCGGCGGCGCGGCGCGGCGCTGCGCGACGCTCGAGGCGGGCACGATCGAGCCGGCCAAGCGCCCACACCGCAGCGCCGCGGACGAGGGACGAAGGGTCCTCAAGCAGGCGTTCGGCTTCATCGGCAAGCGCAGCGTCTGCCGAATTGCCGATCGCGATCAGCACATTGCGCAGAAAGCGGGCGCGGCCGATGCGCTTGACTGCGGTCTTCGCGAACAGCGCGCGGAAGGAGGCGTCGTCGAGCTGCGCCAGCTCGGCAAGGGGCGGCGCGCGCAGCGCGGCGCGCGCCGCGAGCTTCGCCTCGTGGCCGATCTCGGCAAATTTGTTCCACGGGCAAACCGCCAGGCAATCGTCGCAGCCATAGATGCGGTTGCCGATGAGCGGACGCAGCTTGCGCGGGATCGGGCCTTTGTGCTCGATGGTGAGATAGGAGATGCAGCGCCGAGCATCGAGACGATAGGGCGCCGGGAACGCCGCGGTCGGACAAACGTCGAGGCAGGCGCGGCAGCTGCCGCAATGATCGCGTTCGGCGGCGTCGGCCGGCAGCTCGAGCGTCGTGAACAAGGCGCCGAGAAAAAGCCACGAGCCGTGATGGCGCGAAACCAGGTTGGTGTGCTTGCCCTGCCAGCCGAGGCCGCCGGCTTCGGCGAGCGGTTTCTCCATCACCGCGGCGGTGTCGACGAAGACCTTGATGTCGCCGCCGGCTTGGTCGATGAGCCAGCGCCCGAGCTCTTTCAGCCGCGGCTTGATCACCTCGTGGTAATCGTCGCCTTGGGCATAGACCGAGATTGCGCCGCGGAGCCGCTGTTTCAGAATCGCCAGCGGATCACCAGGCGGGGCGTAGTTGACCCCGACCATGACGATGGAACGCACGTCAGGCCACATCACGCGTGGATCGCCGCGCCGCCCGGCGTTGCGCGCCATCCAGTCCATGTCGCCGTGGGCGCCGGCGGCGAGGAATTCCCGCAGCCGCGCCGGCGCGCGCGGAATCGTGTCCGGTCGCGTGACGCCGACGACGTCAAACCCGAGCGCGCGGGCGGCCGCGGCGAGCGCGGCCTTGAGCGCGGCGCCAGTCAGAAATCGAGATCGGCGTAGCTTTCCGACGGCGGCAGGCCGGGCAGCGCCTCGGCCAGGAGCGCGCGGAACGACGGCCGCGATTTGATCCGCGCGTACCAGGCTTTGGCGGTCTCGTCTTCGTCCCACGGCACATCGCCCAGATAGTCGACCACGGAAAGGTGCGCTGCCGCGCTGAGGTCAGCATAGGTCAGGTTGTCGCCGGCGAGCCAATCGCGCTTGCGAATGAGCCAGCCGATGTAATCCAGATGGTATCTGATGTTGCTCTTCGCCGCCCGCATGATTTCCATGTCGGGCGACCCGCCGCCGCGACCGGCCGGGATGAAGCGCTTGTAGACGCGCTCGGTCACCAGGGCGCCGCTGACCTCGTCGAAGAACTTGTCGTTAAACCAGCTCATCAGCCGGCGCACTTCGATCCGGCCGCCGGGCTCGGTCGGCATCAGCCGAAACCGGGCGAGCTTGCTGCCGCGGGTTTCATCGAGATATTCGGCGATGATGGCCGCGCCCGGAACCGGCGGCACGCCTTCCTCGACCAGGACCGGCGTGGTTCCCGCCGGATTGAGCGTGAGGAACTCTTCACGCCGTTCCCAGACCCGCTCCTCGACGAGCCGCGGCGGCAGGCCGATTTCCTCAAGCACCAGCCGCACGAAGCGGGAGTGCGGGCAGAGGGGATAGTGGATGAGCGTCAGCATGCCGTCGCGGCCGCGTGATAGAGAGGTCCGACCGAAGCCCTGCGAATAAACACCGCCGCGCAATCGAATAATCCTCATATAGGTGAAGCGGCGGAACGGCAACCTGTTGAGGGCGCGGCCTTTGCCATTGCCAGACTTCCGGCCTTGCGCCACAAGTCGGACCAACGGTCCTGCAAGGTCCCCGCCGAATCCGGCACGTGCCGCGCCCTTAATTTCCGCGCCGTGGAGTTCCTCACGATGCTTGACGTCATCAAGGCGACTATTCTCGGCGT
>JASHXX010000336.1 GCA_030043335.1 Xanthobacteraceae bacterium | reverse complement strand
TGATACGTCCACGGCCGAATGTCCGGCGTAACTTTTTCTTTTGCGGCGCTATGATCCCCCAATGGCCGATCAGCACCATTGAGAACGAACCGACCCGATTTCGGACGGGCCGCAAGCACGGCGCGCATGAGAGATGTAAGCGGCATCGTGTGCGCCACGCCGTTCTTAGTGCGCTCGCCGGGAAGTTCAATCGTATTGTCGGTTAGTTCATCCCACGCAAGGTCGGTGATTTCGTGCCGCCGACAACCGGTCAAGATCAAAAGCTTCGCGAGCGTGCCGGCCGATCCGCCGGCTGCATCGGCGGCCCGCCACACGGCCGCTAGCTCGGCATCGTCGAGCACGCGCTCGCGGCTGCGCTCTTTGGCTGGCTTTTTGATACTCCTGGCCGGGCTTGCGAAATCATCAAGGCGGGACTCGCACCACGCGAAAAACGCCTTGATGACTTTCCAAGTTGTCACCGCTGCGGATGGGCCGCGCTTCTCCTTGGCCTTGTCAATGATCCGAATCACGTCGCTCTTTGTGACCGCGCGAAGCGCGCGGCCAGGCCATTCGTCTTGCATACGGTCAAGCGTCGCGTTGACGTACAGTCGCGTATTGTCGCGAAGCGCGTTCACGTGCCGTTGCTTGTAAAGCTTGATGTGCGCCGCCAAGGTATCGTCCGCAGGCACTCCCATACGCTTGGTTGCGCCAGGATCGCGGCCGTGCAAAACCTCGTCATTGGCGACCTCTGCTGCATCGTGGGCAGCTGCAAGGCCGATCTTCGGATACGGTCCGACAGTGAGTTTGCGCGGCCGTCCGCCGAAGCGATAGCGGTACGCCCATGATCGCGCGCCGCTCGGCTGAATGACAAGGTATAAGCCCGGCTTACCTGCGTCAGGAACCTCAATGCGCTTATCTGGGTCCGGGCGATATTGCCGGACCACGGTATCCGTTAGCTTGATGGCAGGCACGTGCTCCTCCGCT
The DNA here is from genome assembly GCA_030043335.1 of Xanthobacteraceae bacterium. Classification (GTDB taxonomy): domain Bacteria; phylum Pseudomonadota; class Alphaproteobacteria; order Rhizobiales; family Xanthobacteraceae; genus BOG-931. Next base: position 4,878 of record JASHXX010000336.1, on the reverse strand, counting down.
GTCTGGGGTAACGCTACGGGTAACAAAATAGGCCGGTTGGACCTGTCGCTGGACGTTTCTAACGACCCCTAACAACATAAGAGAAGCCCCGTCAAATGGGAGTTTCTGAGCCGCCGTTGTTTCGATTTGTTTGTAACGTTGCCTAACGGTGGTATCCTTGACATGGATGGGGTCACAGGTTCAAATCCTGTACCGCCCACCATTTGATGGCCATTTCACCGCGCATACTGCGCGCGATCAGAATTTGACGCGGTCGGCGCCTTTAAGGCCGAGCGTCGCGCGCGCCTCGCTCGGCGTCGCCACCTCGTAGCCGAGCTCCTCGACGATGCGGCGGATCTTCGCCACCTGCTCGGCATTGCTCTTGGCGAGCTTGCCCGGCCCGATATAAAGCGAGTCTTCGAGGCCGACCCGCACATTGCCGCCCATCATCGCGGCATTGGTGCAGAAATTCATCTGGTGGCGGCCGCCGGCGAGCACCGACCACAGATATTGGTTGCCGAACAGGCGGTCGGCGGTGCGCTTCATGAACAGGAGATTGTCGAGGTCGGCGCCGATGCCGCCGAGAATGCCGAAGATCAGCTGCACAAACACCGGCGGCTTGAACAGGCCGCGGTCGATGCAGTGGGCGAGGTTGTAGAGGTGACCGGTGTCGTAGCATTCGTGCTCAAACTTGACGCCGTGGCCCTCGCCGAGCGTCTTGGAGATCGCCTCGATGTCGCGAAACGTGTTGGGAAAGATGTAGGCGTCGGAATTGAGAAGATAGCTCTCCTCCCAGTCGTATTTCCAGGTCTTGTAGCGCCGCGCCATGGGATAGAGCGCAAAGTTCATCGATCCCATGTTGAGCGAGCACATCTCCGGCGACAATTCGCGCGCCGCCGCGATGCGCTGCTCGACGGTCATGGTCACGGCGCCGCCGGTGGTGACGTTGACCACCGCGTCGCAGCTTTGCTTGATGCGCGGCAGGAACTGCATGAAAATTTTCGGGTCGGGCGACGGTCTGCCGTCCTTCGGGTCGCGGGCGTGCAGGTGCAGGATCGCGGCGCCGGCTGCCGCGGCGTCGATCGCCTGCGTCGCGATCTGATCAGGCGTGACCGGCAGCGCCTCCGACATCGTCGGCGTGTGAATCGAGCCGGTAATCGCGCAGCTGATGATGACCTTGCCCGCCATGGTTGCTCCTCCGTCCCGCCGCCGCACTGCCACGACTCTACACCAAGTTCAAGATTCTGCCGCGATCCGCCGTCGGCCAGTCACTTTGCGCGCACCCGCCTTGAGCGTCTGCCCTGTTATTGGATAAATTTATCGGCTGATCGAGGAGTGGCCGGGGCGCAGACGTTATCGGAGAAAAAAGATGCGGGCAAAAATCGTGACCGCGCTTGCCGCGCTCCTGTCGTTGATCGCCGCCGCGAACGCGGTGGGCACGCCGCCGGCCGCCTCCGGGCTTTGGCAGGCGACCGATGAGGAAACCGGGCAGCCGACCGGCTGGTTTTTGATCAGAGATCACGACGGCGTCTACGACGGCATCATTGCCAAAATGTTCCTGCGGCCGGGCCAGGATCCGAACGTGACCTGCGTGCGCTGCCGCGACGACCGGCAAAACAAGCCGTGGCTCGGGCTCGAGATCATCCGCGGCATGAGGCAGCAGGGATTGAAGTACGAGGACGGCAGCATCCTCGACCCACGCGACGGCAACGTCTACAGCGCGATGATGACGCTGTCGCCCGACGGCCAGACCCTGGTGGTACGCGGCTATCTCGGCATTTCGCTGTTCGGACGCGATCAATATTGGACGCGCCTGCCGGTCTCCGCCTACAACGAGCTCGATCCCGCGATCAATCCCAAGCCCGCCGCGCCGGCGCGCAAATCGCAGGCGGCGCCGAAGCCGGAGAGTTCCGCCCGGCACTAGGCCACGTCGTGCTTCTCGCGCGGCTTGCCCATCAGGATGGGCTGGAACAGCGCCGCCGCCGCCATCGTCGTCAACAGCGATATGGCGAGGAGCTTGCCCATGCTCGACGTGCCGGGGTGGCTGGAGAAATAGAGACTGCCGAACGCCGTCGCCGTCGTACACGCGCTGAACGTGACGGCACGGGTGAGCACGGACTGCAGCAAATTGGTCTGCCCCTCGCGCCACGCCATGATGTAGTAGATCTTGAAGGCGACGCCGACCCCGAGCAGCAGCGGCAGCGCGATGATGTTGGCAAAGTTGAGCGGCAGCCCGATCAACACGCAGATCTCGAGCGTGACCAGGCCGGCGACCAGCAGCGGAATGAGCGTCAGCAACACGTCACCGATGCGCCGCAGCGTAATCCACAACAGGACGGCGATCGACAGCAGCGCCCAGATGCCGGCCTCAAGGAAGGCGGAGACGACGGTACGGCGCGCCTGCAGGATGGAGATCGGCCCTTCGGTCGCGTTATGCTCGACTGTCTGCACGGCGTGCGCGAACGCCTCCATCCTGGCGTTGTCGTTCGCATTGCCGCTCGGCGCGATGTCGAGGCGCGCCTTGCCGTCCGGAGTCAGCCATTGCCGTACCAGCTCGGGCGGAAGGTTGTCGCGGGTGACTCCCTTCGCCTTGAGGAGGTTGCGCAAATCATCGAGCGCTGTACGCAGCGGCTGGACGAAGGCCACCTCGGCGCGCTGGCGCGCTGCCGGATCGGCGCCGGCGAGGGTGGTCATGGCGGCGGCGAGGCGCCGCGCCGCCTGGGCGCCGGGGCCGGTGCCGTCGCCGGCGAGCCGGTTGAGCGCGGCGACGGTTGAATTGAGCATGCCGACGTCCTGTGCGTCGGTCGGCGCCTGGCTCGGCTTGGTTGGATAAAGCGCGGCGTGAAGCGTGTTTGCCGTCTCCTCGATCAACGGCAGCTTCTGATCCTGGTGGTCGGGAATAAACGTCGACAGCGTGACCACGCGCGCGACTTGCGGCAAGGCGCGCAGCTTGGCGGCGACCTCGTCGGCCGCCGCGAGCGACGGCTCCATGGCGCCGATATCGTTGGTGTTGCTGTCCGGATCCTGCTGGAGGTCGATATAGGTGGCGACCGATTCGACCTTCGGGCTGCGCAGATGGATCGGATTGAAGTCGAACCGCAGCCAGAACAGCAGCGGCGAGGCGCCGGCAACGACGAGCGCGGTGACGATGAGAATGGCGGTGCGATGACGCTCGAGGAAGCGATCGACCGGCGCGAGGGCGGCGTAACCCAGCGGATGCGGCTCGCTGCGCGGCTTGAACCGGCTCAGCAATGCCGGCAGCAACGTGATGCTGGTGAGGAACGCGATCAGCATGCCGACGCCGGCGATCAGTCCGAGTTCCGACAATCCGCGGTATTCGGTCGGCAGGAACGACAGGAAGCCGGCGGCGGTCGCAAGTGCCGCAAGCGTCAGCGGCGCGCCGGCGCGCCGTCCAGCGTGCAGCAGCGCTTCGGGCAGGCCATCGACCTCGTGCCGTTCGGCACGGTAACGCACGCTATACTGAATGCCGAAATCGACCCCGAGGCCGACAAACAGCACGGCGAAATAGACCGAGATAAGATTGAGCGCGCCGACCATCATCATGCCGACCGCCGCGGTGAGCGAGAGGCCGACCACCAAGCTGACAAACACGGCGAAGATGATCCGGAACCAGCGCAGCGCCAGCCAGAGGATGAACAGCACCACTGCAATGGTCACGACCGCATTGAGCACCGCGTTCTCTTTGATGGTGCCGAATTCCTCATCCGCCATCGCCACCGGGCCGGTGAGGCGCACGCGCGCCTGGTAGGCGGAGGCGAAGTTCAGCTCCTCGGCGGCGCGGCGGATGGCATCGGTCGCTTTGTGCCCGGGCTCGAGCGCGGAGAAGTCCAGCACCGCGCGAATCCGCAGGAACCGGCGCAGATCATTGGGTTTCGGCGCCGAGCCCTGAACCAGCGCGTGCCACGAGAAGCTTGCCGGCCGGTTTGCGTTCACCTCGTCAAGCGTGTTGGCCGCAAGCGTCATCGCCCAGGCCATGTCATCGAGGTTGAGCTGGCCGCCCTGCACGCCGATGACGCCGAATTGCAGGCCGCGGATCACGCCACCAAGGCTCGGGTCGGACGCGAGGTTCTGCAGCAGGCGTTGCGCCTGCGTCATCGCCTTCATCTGCGGCCCAAGCTGGTCGAGCGGCTCGAACAGAAGCCCGCTCTGGGCGAAGAACGGACCGCCTTGCGGCTGCTCGATCGAACGGAACAGATCGCTCTGCTGCGAAAGCCGGCCGACCAGCGCCGCGGTCGCCTCGTCGGCGAGCTCCACTGTCGGCGCATCGATCACGGCAATGATGGTTTGGTATTGGGGAAAGGCCGCCTCGAATACAAGCTCCCGCTGCCGCCAAGGACTGCTGGTGGAGAGCAGCTGATTGATGTCCGTCGTCAGCGAAAAATGCCGGGCGGCATACCACGACGACGCCAGCGCAAGAATGATCGACCCGGCGATGACCCACCAGGCATGGCGCATGCAAAAGTGAATTGTGCGGACGACGAGAGCGGTGATCGTCTTCATAATAGAACGTCAGCGGTTCAAACGAGCTTGTCAGGCGTCAAGCGAAGGGCGAAACGGAGGCGCCGAGGTCTGGGCCGCCAAAGCGGAGCCGACGCTGCGCGGCGTTCGTAAATCAACACTGGTTCCCGCGCGCAGCACCACGGCGCCGTCGAGCGCACATCTGTCATGAAATCTCCCGGCCATCGGCGGCACTAGATGCCCTGAAATGCCGCAAAAGTGAATTGTGGATTTTTTCCTAGCCGAGATCGGAAGGACGCGGCGCGCAGGTGCATCGTAAATGTCGGCATTTGCAAGGCATAACGCGCTGGACAACCGACCTGGTTCCGCCCAATGGTGCCCGCCTAGGGGCGATCACTCAATCGGCAGCCCAGCCGTTAA
>JASHXX010000335.1 GCA_030043335.1 Xanthobacteraceae bacterium | reverse complement strand
GCCGTAAGCTCGGTGAGCACCGCGGCGGCGTCTCCGGAATTGGCCTTGATCGAATCCGCAAGCTCCTCGACCCGCGTGCCGATCAGGTCGGCTGCGGCGCGGCTGCGCGATTCGATCTGCTGCGTCACCGCTTCGGAGCGCTCGATCAACAGGTGCTGAAGGCGCTCAATGCGCGCTTCGAGCGCAGAAGCGAACTCCCGGGTCTGGGCGCCGAGCGCCTTGTCGATGTCGGCGATGCGCTCGCCGACGCTCTCGGCGACCCTGGCTCCGCGGGTATCGATGACGGCGGTGACGTCCGCAATGCGCTTGTCGAGCGTGGTGACGACTTCCTTGCCGCCGTCGGCCAGCGTCTTGGCGATGTCCATGATGCGGCTGGACAGTGCCTCGGTCAGCGTCTGGGTGCGGTTGTCGAGGGCTTCCTGGAAGCGCGACAGCCTTTGCTCGAGCCCGGTGGTGACCTCGCTCGCTTTAGCAGTCACCTTATTGTCGAAGCTGTCGACGTAGTTGCGCATCGACTCGGTGACTTCCTGGGTGCGTCCGCCGAGCCGCTCGACGAGCTCGGAGGTGCGGTTGTCGAGGGCTTCCTGGAAGCGCGACAGCCTTTGCTCGAGCGCGGTGGTGACCTCGCTCGCCTTGGCGGTCACCTTGTTGTCGAAGCTATCGACGTAGTTGCGCATCGCCTCGGTGACTTCCTGGGTGCGTCCGCCGAGCCGTTCGACAAGCTCGGACCCATAGGTCTTCACGGTGCGGTCAAACTCGCCGAGATGCCTGGTGATGAGGTTGCCGAGCGTCGAGGAGTCGCGCGCGATCTTCTCGCCGAGCTCGACGCCGGAGTGGTTGAACATTTCCTCGAAAGCCGCAAGCCGCGACGACAGCATTTCCTTCACCGCGTCGCCGCGTACGCCGACCACCTCGGCGAGATGCTCGGCGCTTTCGCGGAACGAGTCGGTGACCTTGGTGCCGCGCGCGACGATCGCCTCGGTGATGCGGGTGCCGGTCTGTTCCAGCTTGGTCACGACGTCGCCGCCGCGCAAATTAAGGTCGAGGATCAGCGATTCCCCGGACGCCTTGAGCGTGCTGTTGACCTCGTCGGCCCGGGTCGCGATGGTCTCGGCGAGCTGGCTCGACGTGTCGATGATCGTGTCGGTGAGTTCTTGCGCGCGGTTGGTGAAGGTGTCGGTCAGTTCCTGCGAGCGCCCGGTCATGACGTCGAGGATGGCGAGTGATTTCTCCGAGAAGCCTTCGGTGATCTGGTCGAGCCGCCCCGCCATCATCTCCTCGAGGCCGCTGGCGATCTCGGCGAACTCTTCGTTGATATGATCGGTTTTGAAATTGAGGCTCGAGGTGAGCTGATCGGTGGCGGTGGCGATTGCGCGGGTGGTTTCGTCGCTGGTGGTCTCCAGGCGCTCGATCAGATCTCCGCCGCGGTCGCTCAATTGCTGGATCATAGTGTCGCCGATCCGGCCGAGCGTGAGCGTGATGTGCTCGCCCTTTTCGGCGAGCGACTGGGTGATGGTCTGGGCCGCTTCGTTGACCTGCTGGCCGACCAGATCGCTGATCGTGGACAGGTCCTGGGTCAGATCGATATGCACGTGGCTGATCGCCGAGCGCACCTGGTCGGCCTGCGCGACCAGCGTGTCGCGCTGATTGGCGAGTTCCTGAATCAAGCCTCGAATGCGGACCTCGTTGTCGCTGTAGGTGCGCTCGAGCGCCGCGATTTCGTTCTGCACCAGCGATTCGAGCTCGCCGGCGCGCGCCAGCGCGCGCTCGACGCCGTCGCCCATGGCCGAGACTTCCCGCCGGATCGCCTGGCCGACAGTGACGATCGAATCCCGCGCCACGCCCTCCGGCTCGGCAAGACGAATGGCGACGCTGGCCATCGATTGGGCGATTAGGCGCAGTTCCTGCGCGCGCCAGGCCATGTGCGCGACGCCGAAGAAGAAGATGATCGGCAGCAGCGCCGCTGCGCCGAGCCCGACCATGACCGCGGCCGAGGAGTGATTGGGGCCGAGCGCCGCGTTGAGGTCGGAGAGATAGGCCCAGGACAAAGCGAGGCAGCCAATCACCCAGGCGGCCGAGAAGATCCCGGCCACGACATAGGACGCGTGCGCGGGGCGGCGCTGCAGCGATTGCAGGATTTGCCCGATCGATTGCTGGTCGTCATTGGCGACCCGAAGCCCGAGGGCCTCGATCTTGCGACCGGAGGGCGCCTCGACAGGCTCCTCGATTGCGCTCTGCGCGACGTGGCGACCGGCGTCCTCGGCGTCTGCGCCCGGTTCGCCGGCACCCGCCGGCTGGACCCCCGGCATGGTGTCGCCCTCGCGCAGATTGAGTGCTTCCTGAATGGCCGACAGCGCCGCTTCTGTCGGATCCACCATCTTTTTCGAGTTATTGGCCATGTCGGTCGTCGCCTCGCGTGTTACGCTTGACCAGAGCGGCCCGAGCAAGAGCAGGCCACGCCACGAGCGCGTAAGCTGTCGAATTCAAATCGTGCAAGGGCTCCCCCGCCCTCACATCACACTGCCGTAGCCCATCCTATCGGTCTGGCGGATCGAAGAAAACCGCACGGTAACCTTCCTTTTAATCATCGTTAACGGATTGGTCACCATGATCTCGTTCTTCGCCCCACTCGGGCACGCCCCGTCATTGTGTTGCCAACAATGCGGCCGGCTTGGGGCCGAGTTAGGGCGCAAGGGGCGGGCTTGCCGGCGCCATCCAACTCATCAGTGGATAAGTGTCGGTTGAGCATCGGGGACCGGCGTGCAGGTAAGGAAGCCCTTACCATCGCCGTGAAACGAGATCGGGAAGACCCTCGGCAAAAGCGAATTTTACCGCAGTTTTGTTGCTTGCTGTGCATCCTCTCGTCGCGCTGCGGGCTTTGGCCCGTGCCGAGAAGGAGACGTCATGACCGCTTCGAGCCCGTCGATTTCGCCGGCCGCGGACGAGATGCCGTCCAGCATCGACGAGGATCATCTCCATCGCATGACGCTCGGTGACCGCAGCCTCGAGCGCGAAGTCTTGGAGATTTTCGCCCGCCAGACCGTCGTGCTGCTCGGCCGCATGCGTGGGATGCTGCCCGCCTTCGCCGCCGCCGCCCACACGCTCAAAGGATCGGCGCGCGGCGTCGGCGCATGGCGCGTCGCGCAGGCGGCAGAGCGGGTGGAGCAGGCGGCGCGCGAAGGGCGCACCGTCGCCGTGACAGCGGCCATTGCCGAACTCGAGGCCGCAAGTTCCGAGGTTCGCGCCGCAATCGCCGCGCGCTTTGGCCATTGCGCCGACGGTCCCGACGCCGCGACCGGCGCCCTTGATCGCGTGACGATCGAACCCATCTGAGCCGCCTGCACTGGCGCGCCCAGTCGCGACCCGATAAAACAACGCGTCCTTGCTCAGCACCTGTCTGTGGCCTCCCGCCGCGCGTTATCTTCATCCCCTTTCGCATGGTCAAAATCACCTTCATCGATACCGAAGGGACGGCTCGCACGGTCGAGGGTGAGGTCGGCTCGACGGTCATGGAAACCGCGATCAATCACGGCGTGCCCGGGATCGAAGCGGAATGCGGCGGCGCCTGTGCCTGCTCGACGTGCCACGTTTATGTCGACGAGGCTTGGCGGGAAAAGGTCGGCGAGCCCTCGCCGATGGAAACCGACATGCTCGATTTCGCCTACGGCGTGCAGCCGAACTCGCGGCTCTCATGCCAGATCAAAGTGCGCGAAGCACTCGACGGCCTGATCGTGCGAACGCCGGAGCGGCAGGCCTAACTGGCACGAATCCGCGCGGTACCGGAATAAATCCCGGCGCTCGCGTTGTCCTCTTCCCCTGCCGCAACGAGCACGCTAGACACTCCCCCGCCTCGACAGAGGCCATCCCAAGACGAGCACGCATCAGACCATGAGTGATCCCATCAAGACCGACGTTGTTATTATTGGTGCCGGCCCCATCGGGCTGTTCGCGGTATTCGAGCTCGGACTGCTCGACATGAAAGCGCACCTCATCGACATCCTCGACAAGATCGGCGGCCAGTGCGCCGAGCTTTATCCAGAGAAGCCGATCTACGACATTCCCGGCATTCCCTATACCAGCGCGCAGGGTCTGGTTGATGCGCTGATGCAGCAAATCAAGCCGTTCAATCCGCAATTTCATCTCAACGAGATGGTGGAGAAGGTCGAGAAGATCGGCGACCCGCTGTTCCGCGTGACCACGGATCTGGGCAAGGTGTTCGAGAGCAAGATCGTGGTCATCGCCGCGGGCGGCGGTTCGTTCCAGCCCAAGCGCCCGCCGATCCCCGGTGTCGAGCCCTACGAAGGCAAGTCGATCTTCTACGCGGTGCGCAAGATGGAGCCGTTCCGCGGCAAGCGGATACTGATCGTCGGCGGCGGCGACAGCGCGCTTGATTGGACGCTCAATCTCGCACCGATCGCCGGTCATCTCACGCTGTTGCACCGACGCAGCGAATTCCGCGCCGCCCCCGACAGCGTCAACAAAATGATGGCGCTGGTCGGGGAGGGCAAGATCGACCTGGTGCTCGGCCAGGTCACCACCCTGCAGGGCGAGCAGGGGCAAATCAGCAAGGCGGTGGTCAAGACCAACGAGGGCTCGGTCTATGAAATCGCCTGCGACGTCATGCTGCCGTTCTTCGGCCTGACCATGAAGCTCGGCCCGGTCGCCAATTGGGGCTTCGAGCTCAAGAACAACGAGTTGATTCCGGTCGAGACCGCGGCGTTCGAGACCAGCGTGCCCGGCATCTTCGCGATCGGCGACATCAACTGGTATCCGGGCAAGCTCAAGCTCATCCTCTCGGGTTTCCACGAGGGTGCGCTGATGGCGCAAAAGGCGCACCGCTACGTCTATCCGGAGAAGCGGCTGGTATTCCAATACACCACGTCTTCGACGAGCCTGCAGAAGAAACTCGGCGTGGCGCCGCAGCCGGCCTGAACGCGCTCCGCGTTCTCGCCCGACGCCGCGCGTGCGAGGGCCTCGTATGCCGAACGCGACGATTACCACCACGTGCGGCATTGCCGGCGGCGGGCCGGCAGGGATGATGCTCGGCTTTCTGCTGGCGCGTTCCGGCGTCAAGGTGGTGGTGCTGGAGAAGCACCCCGATTTCTTTCGCGACTTCCGCGGCGACACCATACATCCTTCGACCCTCGAGCTGATGTACGAACTCGGCTTGCTCGACCAGTTTCTCAAACTACCGCATCAGAAAATCGAGCGGATCAGCGTTCAAATCGGCGATCAGCACCTGACCATGATCGATCTCACGCACGTGCCGACGCATTGCCGCTACGTGGCGCTGATGCCGCAATGGGACTTCCTGAATTTTCTCGCCGAGCAAGGCCGGCGCTACAGGACCTTCGATCTACGCATGCGCGCGGAGGCAACCGATCTCATCGAAGAAGCGGGGCGCGTGGTCGGGCTCATGGCGCGAACGCCGGACGGCCCGCTCGCGATCCGCGCCGATCTCACCGTCGGCGCCGACGGGCGTCACTCGACGGTGCGCGAGAAGGCCGGCCTCAAGAGCGACGACTATGGCGCGCCGATGGACGTGCTCTGGTTCCGGCTTGCCCGCAAAACGGCCGATCCGGTTGATACCTTCGGCCATATCGAGGCGGGCGCGATGATGGTCATGCTCGACCGCGGCGACTATTGGCAATGCGCCTACGTCATCCCGAAAGGCGGCATCGAGCGGGTGCAGGCGGCGGGCCTTGATGCCTTCCGGCAGCGGGTGGTGGCGATGTCGCCATTCCTCGCCGACCGCGTCGGCGAACTCAAGAGCTGGGACGACGTCAAGCTCCTGAGCGTTGCCGTCGACCGGCTGCGGCAATGGTGGCGGCCGGGTCTGATTTGCATCGGCGACGCCGCGCACGCGATGTCGCCGGTCGGCGGCGTCGGCATCAATCTCGCGGTCCAGGACGCCGTCGCGGCCGCCAACCGGCTCGCCGCGCCGCTCAAGGCCGGCACCGTGAGCGCGCAGGATCTGCGCGCGATCGAGGCCCGGCGGACACTGCCGGTGCGCCTTACACAGGCGATTCAGCTCGCGATGCAGAACCGGATCATCGGCCGGGCGCTCGCCAGCACGCAGCAGCCGAAACCGCCGGCGCTGTTCAAATTGTTCGACATGTTTCCCGTTCTGCGCCGCATTCCCGCGCGCCTGTTGGGCGTTGGGATTCGCCCCGAGCACGTGCATACGCCGGAGGTGCGCTCCGCGCCCTAGCTTGCCGGCCGCCGCCTTGCGGTCGCGGACGAAACCGCTAATCTGCGACCCGCGTTCAAACGGAGGGGCGCGTCCGCGCTGGCAAGCGATTGGGCGAGCGCTCAGGATCGTGAAGCTCGACTATCACATCTTCAAGTCAGCCGCGAACGGCTTTCTCGGCTTGTTCATCCGCCCCAAACAGCGGCCGACATTCTTCGACATCGCCACGACCTTTCCTGCGCTTGATCGCGTGACCGCGGCCTATCCGGAGATCCGGCGGGAGTTCGATCGCCTCGCCGCCGAGTGGAGCGAGCTGCCGCAATATCACGACGTGGATCCGGGCGAGCGCGCGATCTCGGGAACGACTCCGAAGCGCTGGAATGTGTTCGTGCTCGAGGTGATGGGCCACAAGCCCGCTCAGAACCGCGCCTGCTGCCCGGAAACCTGTCGCGCCATCGCGCAAGTTCCGAATCTGATCCAGGCCTTCTTTTCCATTCTCGATCCAGGCAAGTCGGTGCCGCAGCACGAGGGGCCGTATTTCGGCTATCTGCGCTATCACCTCGGCATTCGCGTGCCGAAGCAAAATCCGCCGAAGCTCGTCGTCAATTCGCAGGACTATTTCTGGAAGGAAGGCGAGGCGGTGCTGTTTGACGACAGCTGGCCGCACTCGGTCGTCAACAACAGCGCCGAACCGCGCGGCGTTCTGATCGTCGACGTACGGCGTCCGCTGCCGCTCATCGCTGACCTGTTCAATCGCTTCCTGATCGACGTGGTCGGCCACCTGACCTATGGCCGATCGGTCGCCCGCCGCGCCGAGCAATTCGCCCGCGCGCGGCCGGCGAGCGGCGGCGCGGCGGCTTGAACGGGCATACCCTGCCGATCCGCGCCTTCGATGACGACGAGCGCCGGCCGCGGTCCGCGCGGCCCGCGCGGACTTGAATTGGCCGCGGCATCTCGCCATCTCGGAAACGACTGATTTTGCCTGGATGCCGAGGACAATGAGCGAGGAGACCCGATCCGAAAGCCGGCCGTTCGAGGCCGACGTCGCCAAGCTGCTGCACCTGATGGTGCACTCAGTCTACTCCGACAAATCGGTGTTTCTGCGCGAGCTCATCGCCAACGCCGCGGACGCGTGCGAGCGGCTGCGCTATGAGGCGATCGCCGAGCCGGCGCTTGCCGGCGACGATTTCAAGCCGCGGATCACGCTCTCAATCGACGCCGACAATCGGCAGCTTGCGGTCGAGGACAACGGCATCGGCATGGGCCGCGAGGAGATGGCGGAGGCGCTCGGCACCATCGCGCGCTCGGGCACCAAAGCGTTCCTCGATCGCATCGAGGCGGCGCAGAACGGCGAGGAAACGGCGCTGATCGGGCGGTTCGGCATCGGTTTTTATTCGGCCTTCATGGTGGCGGATCGCGTCGAGGTGACGTCCCGCCGGGCCGGCACTGACGCGGCCTTTCTCTGGTCCTCCGACGGCAAGGGCAGTTTCGCGATGGCGCCGGCTGACGCTGCGAGCGCGCCGCGCCGCGGCACCCGCGTCGTGCTCCAGCTCATGGAGGATGCGAAGTCCTACACCGAGCGCTTCACCATCGAGCGGCTGGTCAAGGCCCAATCCGGCCACGTGCCGGTGCCGATCGCGCTCGTCGACAAGCCGGGCGCCGAGCCCTCCGAAATCACCGATGGCGCGGCGCTGTGGGCAAAGCCGAAGGCCGAAATCAGCGCCGCCGACTACACCGATTTCTATCGCAGCATCGCCGGGCAGTTCGACGACCCGGCGCTGACCATTCATTTCCACGCCGAGGGGCGGCAGGACTACACCACGCTTCTCTTCGTTCCCGGCACGCGGCCCTTCGACCTCTTCGATCCCGACCGGAAGGGCCGGATCAAGCTCTACGTCAAGCGCATCTTCATCACCGACGACGCGGACATCCTGCCGCGTTATCTGCGCTTTGTTCGCGGCCTGGTCGACAGCGCCGATCTGCCGCTCAATGTCTCGCGCGAAAAAATCCAGGAAAGCCCATTGCTCGCCGCGATCCGCAAGAGCGCGACCGGCCGCGTGCTCGGCGAACTGGAGCGGCTCGCGGACAAGGAGCCGCAACCCTACGCGAAGATCTGGGAAACCTTCGGCGCCGTGTTGAAGGAGGGCATCTACGAGGATTTCGAGCGCCGCGACGCGCTCCTGGCGCTGGCGCGCTTCAAGACCGCCGGCGCAGCCGACGGCTGGCGCAGCCTCAAGGACTACCTCGCCTCGCTCAAGACCAATCAAACCGCGATCTACTACCTTGCCGGCGACGACATTGGGCGGCTGCAATCCTCGCCGCATTTGGAGGGTTTTCGCGCCCGCGGCATCGAGGTGCTGCTGCTGCCCGATCCGGTCGACAGTTTTTGGGTCATGCCCGGCGTCTCGTTCGACGGCAAGCCTTTCAAATCGGTGACGCAGGGGGCGGCCGATCTCGCGCTCATTCCGCTCACCAACAGCAAAGAGGCGCCGAAGCCGGAGCTGGAAGATTCGGTCAAGAATTTTCTCGCCTTCCTGAAGAACACGCTGGGCGATGCGGTGACCGAAGTGCGTGCCTCCGATCGGCTGACCGACAGCGCGGTCTGCCTGGTCGCGCCCGATTCAGGTCCTGACCGGGCGCTGGAGAAGCTGCTCGCCGGCGCCGGCCGGCTGAGCGCCATTTCGAAGCCGATCCTCGAGGTCAATCCGCGCCATCAGCTCGTCGTCAAGCTCGCCGGTCTCGGCGACGAGGAGCGGGTCTTCAAGGAAGACGCGGCGCATCTGTTGTTCGACGAGGCGAGAGTGCTCGAGGGCGACCGCCCGGCGGATGCGCGCTCGTTCTCCGAGCGGCTGGCGCGGGTGCTGGGGAAATCCCTTGGCAAAGCCGGCTAACGGCTCCGGCTCAATGAAAGTCGCGGCTCTTGAGAGGCAGGGCGGCGTTCTCGGTCAGCGGCCCGCCGGAAAATTTGGGTGAGAACAGA
>JASHXX010000040.1 GCA_030043335.1 Xanthobacteraceae bacterium | reverse complement strand
CCCTTGCCGACGTCGCCGAAGCCGGCGACCATCGCCACCTTGCCGGCCATCATCACGTCGGTGCCGCGGCGGATGCCGTCGACCAGCGACTCCCGGCAGCCATAGAGGTTGTCGAATTTCGATTTGGTGACGCTGTCATTGACGTTGATGGCGGGAAACAAGAGCCGGCCTTCGCGCTCCATCTGATAGAGGCGGTGCACGCCGGTGGTGGTCTCCTCGGTGACGCCGCGGATGCCCTTGGCGGTCTTGCTGTACCAGCCGGGCTGGTCCTGCAGCCGCTTCTTGATCGCGGCGAACAGCACCTCTTCTTCCTCGTTGGTCGGATGGCTGACCAGGCCGAGATTGCTTTCGGCCTGGATGCCGAGATGCATGAGCAGCGTCGCGTCGCCGCCATCGTCGAGGATCATGTTCGGGCCGCCGCCGTCGGACCACTCGAAGATGCGGTGGGTGTAGGCCCAATAGTCGTGGAGCGATTCGCCCTTGACCGCGAATACCGGTGTGCCGGTGGCGGCGATCGCCGCAGCGGCATGATCCTGCGTCGAGTAGATGTTGCAAGAAGCCCAGCGCACGTCGGCGCCGAGCGCCTTGAGCGTCTCGATGAGCACCGCGGTCTGGATGGTCATGTGCAGCGAGCCGGCGATGCGGGCGCCGCGCAAAGGCTGCTCCGGTCCATACTCCTCCCGCGTCGCCATCAGACCGGGCATCTCGGTCTCGGCGATGGAAATCTCTTTCCGGCCCCATTCGGCGAGGCCGAGCTCCTTGACGACATAATCGTGAGAATCGTGAGACGAGGTTTGGGGCTTAGCCGACGTGTTCATGCTGATCCTTAGCGGCCTTGCTCGGCCGAGGAGGGCGGTGATCCGGACGGCCGTATAGCAGGCCGCCGCGGCCACGGCAATAAACACATAAAGATACCTTTATGTCCATCAGGCCCCCCCCATTGCGCCTGCGCATCCCGCCAATCTTTGCGCCTATGATGGCGGCCGTGGCCGAGGACGAGATCACATCGCTTCGCAGTCTGGCTGAGGCCGAAGCGGCCTGCACACGCTGCCCGCTTTATCGCGACGCGACCCAAGCGGTGCCGGGCGAAGGCCGCGTCGGTGCGAGCGTAATGCTGGTCGGCGAGCAGCCGGGCGACAAGGAAGACATCGCCGGCAAGCCCTTTGTCGGTCCCGCCGGCCGCGTTCTCGACCAGGGGCTGCAGGACGCCGGCATCGCGCGGGACGAAGCCTTCGTCACCAATGCGGTCAAACATTTCAAGCACGAGATGCGCGGCAAGCGTCGGCTGCACAAACGCCCGAACAATTACGAGATCGAGCGCTGCAAGATCTGGCTCGACCAAGAGCGCGATCTGGTCAAGCCGGCGACCATCATTGCGCTTGGCGTGACCGCGGCGCGCAGCCTGACCGGAAAGACTGTCACCATCGGAAAAATCCGCGGCAAGCTTCTCACCATGGCCGACGGCACGCGCCTTGTCGTCACCATCCATCCCTCCTCGCTGCTGCGCATCGAGGACGAGGCGGAGCGGCACGCCGCCTACCGCAGCTTCGTCGCCGACCTCAAGGCCGCCGCCGCGGTCAAGCCGGAGCCAAAAGCGCGCGGGCGGTCGCGCTGATCAGCCGCCTTGCGGTGCCTCGCCGGGCCGCGGCGCGGCCCTGGTCACGCCGGCTTGCGTTAGCGCGGCGGCGATCTGCTGCATGCGGTTGATCAGATCGATCGCCGCGCTCGGCGGCAGCACCACGCGGCACGCCGGATAGCGGCGGCCGGTGATCGGCGTGCTCGGCTTGACTTCGTCGAGCCGCGTCACCGCAAACTCGAGCCGCAGCGTCTGGCCGTCGAACACGACTCCGGTGACTGAATCGGCGAAGGTCTCGCCGATCTCCGGGCGATCGAGGTAACGGATCGTGGCAGCCGAGCGCTCACGCTGTGCGCCCGGCGTCGCCGGCGGTGGGCTCTCTCTCGCGGATTCGCGATCGGGCGGCTCGAAGGCCATTTGCTCCTCCGTAGTTTCTCCTCGGCGAACGTCGGTCAGTCGTCTTCGCCAAACCGCGAACTGATCAGCGCGGTCAAAGCCTCAATCACCGCCGCCGCGTCCTGGCCGGTCGCCTCGACGGTGATCGAGGTGCCGGGCGCAGCGGCTAGCATCATCAGCCCCATGATCGAGGTGCCGCCGACGGTTTCGCCGCCGCGCATCACCCGCACGTCGGCGTCGAATTTCTCCACCGTCTGTACAAATTTCGCCGACGCTCGCGCGTGCAGTCCTTTGCGGTTGCAGATTTCAAGCTTGCGGACCACAGCGCCCTCGCGAAACGGCCCTTCTTCGGCAACGCATTCGCCGGTGCGTTCGGCCGGCGCGCTCATTTTCCGGTCAGGACCCGGCTCGCGATCGTCACGTATTTTCGTCCGGCGTCCTGCGCCGCGGCGACCGCTTCGGCGAGCGGACATTCGTCACGGACTTTGGCGAGCTTGACCAGCATCGGAAGATTGATGCCCGCGAGCACTTCGACTTTGGGCCGGCTCATCACCGAGATCGCAAGGTTGGAGGGCGTGCCGCCGAACATGTCGGTGAGAATGGCGACCCCGTCGCCGCTGTCGACCCGCTTGACCGCCTCGATGATGTCCTTGCGGCGCTCCTCGACATCGTCGTCCGGGCCAATGGTGACGGCCTCGATCTGGCCTTGCGGTCCGACCACGTGCTCCAACGCCGCGCGAAACTCAACAGCGAGCCGCCCGTGGGTTACCAACACAAGACCGATCATGGAACTCCCCGCGGGCGCGTCCCGGGTGCACCGCACGAAAGGGTGCTCATCTTGACCATCCAAAGCCTCGGCGCAAGGGCCGTCATCGCGAAGTTCTGGGGGTTGTTGCATTGCGATATGACAAAGTCCAATTGGACGATCGGAGCCAGTTGGGGCCAGCAATCTCATGACCGGGGTGCTGGAGAGTCTACCGGCGTTAAGGTTACCAATTTCCAACCAAGCGCCTTTCGCGGGCCTTCCTGGTCGATCAAATCCACGCGTCCGGCTGTGATTTGAGGACGGCGAGAACCGCCGGCAAGGCGGCGCTGCCCAACGCGACCGCAAGTCGCGGTAGCGTGATACCGGCAATTTCGGTCATTCGGCCGGCGGGATTAGGCAATCGCTCCGCGTCGGCGGCGGCGAGATCGACCACCAGGCCGACGACGGCGCTCGGCTCGTGAGCCATGCGCAACAATCCGACGCCGTGCACTTCGATCAGTCCCGCCAGCGGTTCGGCCGGACGCGCCAGCAACCGCCCGCCGACGCCCTGCAGACGAACGCGGTCGTCGGCGACCAATCGCGCGAACAGCAGCGCGCCGCCTTGCGCGGTCCGGATCAGATCGAGCGCAAGCCGTGATTTTCCCGAGCCCGACGCGCCGCGGATCAACACGGCGCGCGCGCCGACCAACACCGCCGACGCATGCACCGTCTCTCGCTCTGCCGCCGCCGTTTCGGCCATGCCGGATCGGGCGGGTCACATCGCCGGCAAGCGCACGAAGAAACGCGCGCCCACCACTTTGCGCGTCCCGTCGGCTCCCGGCGCGCCCATCCGGTTCTCGACCCAGATGGCGCCGCCATGCGCTTCCACGATCTGTTTGGAGATCGAGAGACCGAGACCGGAATTCTGGCCGAAACCCTGATGCGGGCGGTCGGTGTAGAAGCGCTCGAAAATTTTCTTGACGGCGTCGGGGCGCACGCCCGGTCCGTCGTCGTCGACCAGAATTTCGATGTGGTTCTTCAGCCGCCGGCAGGTGATGCGCACCGTGCCGCCCGGCGGCGAGAACGAGCAGGCATTCTCGATCAAATTGTCGACAATCTGCCCGAGGCGGGAATCGTGGCCCGGCACCTGGAACGCGCGGATGCCGCCGCCCTCGAATTTGAGCGTCACGCGCACGCCGTCGTCGCGCTTCACCTCGTTGGCGACCGTGGTCAGCGTGCTGAGCAGCTTGGCCAGGTCGACCGGTGCCGCCTCCTGGCGCTGCAGCTCGGCATCGAGCCGGCTGGCGTCGGAAATATCGGAGATCAGTCGATCGAGCCGCTTGACGTCGTGTTGAATGATGGTGAGCAGCCGCGCGCGGCTGTCGTCGGTCTTGGCGACCGGCAAGGTCTCGACCGCCGAACGCAGCGAGGTGAGCGGATTTTTGAGCTCGTGCGCGACGTCGGCGGCGAAGCTTTCGATGGCTTCGATCCGGCTGTAGAGCGCGTTGGTCATGTCGCGCAGCGTGCCGGAAAGGTGGCCGATCTCGTCGCGCCGCCGGGTGAAATCGGGAATCTCGACGCGAGAGCGGATTCGCCGGCGCACGCTCTCGGCGGCGTCGGCGAGCCGGCGCACCGGTTCGGCGATCGTTCCGGCGAGTAGAATC
>JASHXX010000334.1 GCA_030043335.1 Xanthobacteraceae bacterium | reverse complement strand
CTTAACTTTCTAAGTCTTCGGTCGATATCTTGGCGGTCGCGCGGCAGCCATTCCGGAATATCGCTCGTCGAATCGGGCGATCCGCGTTAGAGGTGAATTCCCATGGCGCGGTACATTTTTATCACCGGCGGCGTGGTCTCCTCACTTGGCAAGGGTCTCGCGTCTGCAGCGCTCGGCGCGCTGTTGCAGGCACGCGGCTATAAGGTCCGCCTGCGCAAGCTCGATCCCTACCTCAACGTCGATCCCGGCACGATGTCGCCCTATCAGCACGGCGAGGTCTTCGTCACCGACGACGGCGCCGAGACCGATCTCGACCTCGGCCATTATGAGCGCTTCACCGGCCGCCCGGCGACGCGGATGGACAACATCACCACCGGCCGCATCTACCAGGAGATCCTCACCAAGGAGCGCCGCGGCGACTACCTCGGCGCCACTATCCAGGTGATCCCGCACGTCACCAACGCGATCAAGGATTTCATCCGCGACGGCAGCGAAGGCTTCGACTTCGTGCTCTGCGAGATCGGCGGGACGGTCGGCGACATCGAGGGTCTGCCCTACTTCGAGGCGATCCGTCAGTTCGGCAACGACCTGCCGCGCCACCACGCCGTCTATATCCATCTGACGCTGATGCCGTTCATTCCCAGCGCCGGCGAGCTCAAGACCAAGCCGACCCAGCACTCGGTGCGCGAATTGCGCGCGATCGGCATCCAGCCCGACATTCTGCTCTGCCGCAGCGACCGGCCGATTCCGGAAAGCGAGCGGCGCAAGCTCGCGCTGTTCTGCAATGTGCGCGAAAGCGCGGTGATCGAGGCGCGCGACGTCGATAACATCTATGCGGTGCCCGAGGCCTATCACGCCGGAGGTCTCGACCATGAAGTGCTCGCCGCCTTCGGCATCGAGAATCCGCCGCCGCCCGATCTCGCCACCTGGCGTCTGATCAACGAACGCATTTGCAATCCGGAGGGCGACGTGACCATCGCCATTGTCGGCAAGTACACCGGCATGAAAGACGCCTACAAATCGCTGATCGAGGCGCTGTCTCACGGCGGCGTCGCCAACAAGGTCAAGGTCAACCTCGACTGGATCGAGAGCGAGGTGTTCGAGAACGAGGATCCGGCGCCGTTCCTCGAGCATGTCGACGGCATTTTGGTTCCCGGCGGCTTCGGCCAGCGCGGCGCCGAAGGAAAGATCCGCGCCGCACAATTCGCGCGCGAACGCCACGTGCCCTATTTCGGCATCTGCTTCGGCATGCAGATGGCGGTGATCGAAGCGGCGCGGAATCTCTGCGGCATCGAGGAAGCGAACTCGACCGAGTTCGGCCCGACGCGCGAGCCGGTCGTCGGCCTGATGACCGAATGGATGAAAGGCAACGAGCTGCAGAAGCGCGGCATCGGCAGCGAACTCGGCGGCACCATGCGGCTCGGCGCCTATCCCGCCCTGCTCCAGCGCGGCAGCCAGGTCGCCAACATTTATCACTCAACCGAGATTTCCGAGCGCCACCGCCACCGCTACGAGGTCAACACCGGCTACAAGGACCGGCTGGCGCAGCACGGCATGCGCTTTTCCGGCATGTCGCCTGATGGACTCCTGTCGGAGATCATCGAATACGATGATCATCCCTGGTTCATCGGCGTGCAGTTCCATCCCGAGCTGAAATCGCGCCCGTTCGCGCCGCACCCGCTGTTCTCCTCGTTCATCGAGGCGGCGGTGGAGCAGAGCCGGCTGGTATAGTCGACACAGAAACGACAAACAGGGAGGAAAATCGTGATCTACGAACTGCGCATCTATTCCTGCATTCCCGGCCGGCTGCCGGCGCTGCTCAAGCGGTTCCAGGACCACACGCTGAAAATCTGGGAGAAGCACGGCATCAGGCAGGCCGGCTTCTGGACTGTACTCGTAGGCGACGGCAACAACGATCTGCACTACCTCCTGGCGTGGAACTCGCTTGCCGAGCGCGAGAAGGTCTGGGAGACCTTCCTCGCCGATCCGGCGTGGATCAAAGCGCGCGACGACAGCGAAAAGGACGGGCCGATCATCGCCAACATCAAGAGCGCGTTCCTGCGACCGACGGCGTTTTCCGCGGTGCAGTGAAAGGGCCAGCCGGTTGACCCGGCCTGCCGCGCGCCGCATGGTCGCCGGCGAGGTCGCTCATGGTTGCGAGGCCAAATCCGGTCGTCACCGTCGGCAACACGCAGTTCGGCAACAGCCTGCCGCTCGCGTTGATCGCCGGACCATGCGCGCTCGAAAGCCGCGCCCACGCCTTCGACATGGCGGCAACGCTCAAAGACATTGCCGCGCGGCTCGGCATCGGCTTCGTCTACAAGACCTCGTTCGACAAGGCGAACCGCACCAGCGCGCACAGCGCCCGCGGCCTCGGCCTCGACAAAGCGCTCGCGATTTTCGCCGAGCTGCGCCGGCAACTCGACGTCCCGGTGCTTACCGACGTGCATGAGCCGGACCAGTGCGAGCCGGTCGCGGAGGTCGTCGATATCCTGCAGATCCCGGCGTTCCTCTGCCGCCAGACCGATCTCCTCGTTGCCGCCGCCAAGACCGGACGCGCCGTCAACGTCAAAAAAGGCCAGTTCCTCGCGCCCTGGGACATGGCCAATGTGGTGGAGAAGGTCACCGGCGCCGGCAACGGCAACGTGCTCCTTACCGAGCGCGGAGTCTCGTTCGGCTACAACACGCTGATCTCGGACATGCGCGCGCTGCCGGTGCTTGCCAAGATCGGCGCGCCGGTCATCTTTGACGCGACCCATTCGGTGCAGCAGCCCGGCGGGCAGGGCACCGCTTCGGGGGGCGAGCGCGACTACGTGCCGGTGCTG
>JASHXX010000333.1 GCA_030043335.1 Xanthobacteraceae bacterium | reverse complement strand
CTCAACGCCACGCTCGACTACGCACGGCGGCTTGCCGAGCCGCGTTCGCCGGCCGAATTCATCGCGGTCCAGGCATGCGTGCCGGCACTTTGAACTGATCATGACGCACGCGACCGCGCTCGGCGTCTTGTCACAGTCGTTGGCGGCAAGACGGGAGTGAAGCGAGCGCTCGCTCAAAGAAGCCACCGGGTCTTGGTCAAAGCGCGGACCTTGAGGATGCCGGTGGCGTAGTTCGGGTTGTGCTGGCGCACGGCCGTCAGGTACGAGCCGTACATGACGAAGATCTGATCGGCCGGGTTCTTCAGCAGCGCATAGGCGGCATTGTTGTCGCACAGCGACTTGTCAACGCACGAATAGGTCTCGTCGAAGAACAGCACGAGTTGCGCCAGCGCGGTCTGCGCCTGGTCGGTCTGCAGCAGCGCGGCGACGAGCTGGGCGAGGCCCGGTTCATCGTTCTTCGCCAGCAGCGCCTCGACGTCGGCGGCCTTGGCGTTCCATTGCTCGACCAGGAAACTGAAATCCTTCTGCAGGGTGTCGCTGCGGAAGTCCTTGTAGAAGTCGAAAGTGCGGTCGACGCGGCTCGCCAGCTGCGAAGAGTAGTAGCCGTAGAGCCCGACCGGGATGCCGAGAATGGTCGTGATCGCGACCAGATAGGACAGCACGCGCGACAGCCGGTCGCCGCGCGCCTGATGTGAACGCTGCTCAGTCTTTGACATTGCAATATGACGGCGGGTGCGGGCTCTTGCAGGGATCGACGAGCGGAATGTCCTTCGGCGCGCGGCCGAACGTGGTCTTGAGGTCCGGGGCCGAGGCTGGGGCCGGAGCCGTCGCCGGCGCGGCGCCCGCGTTCGCCGGCTTGTCGCCGGACTTAGGTGCGTCTGACTTCGGCGCCTCGGGCTGCTGCGCGTTGGCGGCGGGAGCGACGATCAGCACCGCGGCGACGAGCGCGCCGCAAAACATCGCGCGGCTGAGGAAAACGCCGCAACTGAGCCGGACAACGCTACGCCCCGACATGTGCATCGCTCCGGAAGCACGCAAAACCTTAGCGCGATAGTATCTCCCCTGCAACGGGCGCAAAACGATCTACTGTGTGGTCGGTGGCGGCAAATGTAGGGTGGGTTGAGCGCAGCGAAACCCACGTGCAGCGTTGCCGTTTGTTTGATGGGTTTTCGCTTTCGCTCAACCCATCCTACCGACTATGTGGTCGGTGGCGGCGAATGTAGGGTGGGTTGAGCGCAGCGAAACCCACCCGCAGTGGCGCTATTTGTTTGATAGGTTTCGCTTTTGCTCGACCCATCGACGCCGCTCATGGAGTAGGCCCGGCGACGATGCCGAGCCGCAGCCAATCGTCGCGCAAAAGCGGCGTGGAGCGGCCACTTTGCGAATTCCGGTCAATCGAGTCCACGATCTCGGGACTCACGCCCATCTGCTTCAGGTAGAGCCGGAATTGACCGCCGTATTGCGTCTGCAATCCTTCTTGCCGTTCTCGCGAGACATTGGGCGCGAGCCGGTTGGTGATGTGCGTCGGGTCAATGATGATCTTCGCATCGGGCGGAAGAGTGCGGTGTACGCCGCCCGCTAGAATGAGCAGGCAAACGATATCGCACCATACAGAGGAGCTATTGATCCTGGCATCGAGCGGCTTGCCGCTGCGCTTGAGCGCAAAGCACGCGGCTTCCGTCGCCCCTACGCATTCGGTAACAATCGTAGTGCCGACAGTCGCGTCGAGCCCGTGATCGCGAATGATCTTGCCCAGCGTCGTCGCGACATTGAGATTTCCGGCGCCCCAGTCGTTCAAAACGACCGGGACCTTGCGGTCGCCGAACCGCGCCATGAAGGCCAACAGCCGCTTGAACGTATCCCACTCGACCACGCCCTCGGTTGCAATCCATTCGGAGCAATTCGGCCCGCATGCTCCGTCCCGACCGCTGGCGTAATAGAAAATCATCGCGCCCTGCGGCGAACTGACGCCGCCGACCGACGGCCGTTCGGTTTCCTGGGACTGCGCCAATGAGGCAAACGAAGCCGCCATGATGGTGAGCGCGGCGATCATGTCTAATCGCCACATTGTCACACCGGCAAATTGTCGTGCTTGCGTCCCGGCATCTCTACGGTCTTGCTGCGCAGCATCGCGAGCGCGCGGGCGATGCGCGGGCGCGTCGCGTGCGGCATGATCACGTCGTCGATATAGCCGCGCTCGGCGGCGATGAACGGCGAGAGGAAGCGCTCCTCGTATTCGCGGGTGCGCGCCGCGATCTTTTCCGGGTCGCCGATGTCGGCGCGGAAGATGATTTCGACCGCGCCCTTCGCCCCCATCACCGCGATCTGCGCCGTCGGCCAGGCGTAGTTGACGTCGCCGCCGATGTGCTTCGAGGCCATGACATCATAGGCACCGCCGAACGCCTTGCGGGTGATCAGGGTGACGAGCGGCACACTTGCCTGCGAATAGGCGAACAGGAGCTTCGCGCCGTGCTTGATCAGCCCGCCATATTCCTGCGCGGTGCCGGGCAGAAAACCGGGCACGTCGACGAAGGTGACGATCGGAATGCCGAAGGCGTCGCAGAAGCGCACGAACCGCGCCGCCTTGCGGCTCGCGTCCGAATCGAGCACGCCCGCCAGAACCATCGGCTGGTTGGCGACGAAGCCGACGGTGCGGCCGGCGATCCGGCCCAAGCCGATGACGATGTTGCGGGCGAAGGCCTCGGAGAGCTCGAAGAAGTCGCCCTCGTCGGCGACTTTGAGAATGAGCTCCTTGATGTCGTAAGGCTTGTTGGGATTGTCGGGAATGAGCGTGTCGAGCGAAGACTCCTCGCGGTCGATGGTGTCGAACGACGGCCATTCCGGCACGCCCGCGGAAAAATTCGCCGGCAGGAAGTCGAGGAGCCGCCGCATCTGTAAGAGGCACTCGACGTCATTGTCATAGGCGCCGTCGGCGATCGAGGATTTGGTCGCATGCACCGAGGCGCCGCCGAGCTCCTCCGCGGTGACGATCTCGTTGGTCACCGTCTTCACCACGTCGGGGCCGGTGACGAACATGTAGCTGGTGTCGCGCACCATGAAGATGAAATCCGTCATCGCCGGCGAATAGACGTCGCCGCCGGCGCACGGGCCCATGATCACCGAGATCTGCGGGATGACGCCCGAGGCGATGACGTTGCGCTTGAACACCTCGCCGTAACCCCCTAGCGCCGCCACGCCTTCCTGGATGCGGGCGCCGCCGGCATCGAACAGGCCGATGATCGGCGCCCGCGCCCGCATCGCCATGTCCTGGATCTTGATGATCTTCTGCGCATGGGTCTCCGAGAGCGAGCCGCCGAACACGGTGAAATCCTTGGCGAACACGAATACGGTGCGGCCGTTCACCGTGCCCCAGCCGGTGACGACGCCGTCGCCGGCGATCTTCGATTTCTCCATGCCGAAATCGCTGGAGCGGTGCTCGACGAACATGTCGAACTCCTCGAACGAGGCGCGGTCCATCAGGAGCTCGATGCGCTCGCGCGCGGTGAGCTTGCCGCGCTGGTGCTGCGCCTCGACACGCTTCTGCCCACCGCCGCCGCGCGCCGAGGCGCGGCGCTCGTCGAGTTTTTCCACAATGTCCTTCATGCCGACTCCAGGGATCGGGGATCAGGAAGCAGGGATCAGGCCGTACCTGATACCCGATACCCGATACGGCGTCACGGCTGCCGCTCGCGCGTGTGACGATCGGGCTATCGCTGATTTACCCTGCGGCAGCCCGGTGCTAATTTGCCGCGGTAAGAACGCGATGCGGGTGAGGGAAAATGTCGAATTATCTGAGGCTTGACGCCTTCCGTGCAACCGCTTTGGCGACGCAGCCATTTCCGCATCTGATCGTCGACGGCTTCATCGGCAAAGCGGCGCTCGCAGCGATCAATGCCGACTATCCGAAGCTCACCTCGCCCGGCAGCTTTCCGGTCGATCAGGTGACGTTCGGGCCGGCCTTCCGCGCGCTGCTCGAGGAGCTCGAGGGCGACGAATTCCGCGAGGCGTTCGAGGAGAAATTCGGCCTCGACCTCTCCGGCCGGCCGACGATCACCACGGTGCGCGGCCGCTGCGACCCGCGCGACGGCAAGATCCACACCGACTCCAAGAGCAAGATCATCACCGTGCTGATCTACATGAACGAGAGCTGGGAGGAAGCGGGCGGGCGGCTGCGGCTGCTGCGCTCCGCCCACGACCTCAACGACATCATCGTCGAGGTGCCGCCGATCGCCGGCACGCTGCTCGCGTTCAAGCGCAGCAATAATTCCTGGCACGGCCACGAGCCGTTTGCCGGCGAGCGCCGCGTCATCCAGTTCAACTGGCTCACCACCCAGGGCAATCAGCAGATCGCGATGCTGCGCCACCACACCTCGGCCTCGTTCAAGCGGCTCATCCAGATGATCCGGCCCGCCCGGGCCTAAAGCATGATCCGGAAAAAAGCCTGCCCCCGGACGCGATCCGGGAGTGGGAGCCGGTTTTCCGAAAAGATCATGCTCCACTAAAGCATGATCCGGAAAAGTGGGAACCGGTTTTCCGAAAAGATCATGCTCCACTAAACAGTTAGAGCGACGATCGCTTCAAGAAGCGATCGCGCTCTAAGGGCCTTTCTTGCGCTCGCGCGTCGCCAGCCAAAGCTTCATGTAGCGATAGTAGCTGCCTTCGGCATTGGCGACCGCGAGCAAAAAGCCCTCAGCGCCGTCGAGGAAGCCGACACGCAGCACATAGGTGCGCAGGAACGCGAACAGGCCGTGGCCGATTCCGGTCATAAATGAGACGCGGCGGCCGGATGCGGCCAGCGCCTGCGCACTCGCGGTGGAATATCGGTCCATGCGCGACAGCGCGTCTTCGAGCCGGCGCACCGGATGATGGATCAGCGGCTCGGAGAGCCGCTTCACCGGCCCGGCGCAGATCACGCTCTCATGCACGATGACGTCCTCGAAGCTCGCTTTGCCGCGGCGAAACAGCCGCAGCACGTAGTTCGGGTACCAGCCGGAATGCCGCATCTGCCGCCCGCAGAAGCTCGACAGGCGCGGAAATTCCCAGCCGTCCGCGCCCGACTCTGAGAGGACACCCTTGATCGCGGCGGCGAGCGCGGGGGTCACTCGCTCGTCGGCATCGATCGACAGCACCCATTGGCCAGTCGCCAGCGACAACGCGTGATTCTTCTGCGGGCCGTAGCCGCGCCAGGGGTGAAACTCCACCCGCGCACCCTTCTGCCTCGCGATCTCCATGGTCGCATCGGTCGAGCCGCTGTCGACCACGATGCGCTCCTCGCAGAAGGCCAGGCTGTCGAGGCAGGCGCCGATATTCGCGGCCTCGTCCCGAGTGATCACGATGGCGCTGAGCTGCGGCATGACATGTCCGTCCCTGGTGACAATCGCGGCGCGTTTCGCCTCGCAGCCGGTGATCAGGCCGGTCGCTCGCGCGCGGCAAAGATCGCGAGCGACAGATAAATGCCGAGGAGCCCGAGCACGAGGACGGCCATCACGATGCTGCCGCCGTAAATCTGCGGAAAAAACAGGTCGACCGCGGCCATGGAGACGACTGAGGTGAGCCACACCACCGCGCCCCACGGCGCCGCCAGCCACAGCCCGACCGCGGCGACGAGATCAAGCACCGCGAACAGCACCGTCGCGGTCTGCCAGGCGAGCGTATGCGCCTCGAACCCGCTGTCAGGGTCGGCGCCAACGCCGCATACGGCAGCCCAGTGATAGAGGCCCTTGATCAGCCAAAGCACCGCCATGGCGCGCAGAAACAGCACGAGATACCGGGTCCAAGTGCCAACGGGATCTTGATTTTTTCCGCCGGCCTGCACCGGCTCCCTCATGTCACCGGG
>JASHXX010000332.1 GCA_030043335.1 Xanthobacteraceae bacterium | reverse complement strand
GTAAAGCCGTACCACCTCGTCGCGATGGGCGAGAAAACGCTCGCGCCACGCCTTGAGCGTCTCCGCATAGTGCCGTTGCAGCACCTCGATGTCGGTGACGAGGAGACGCGCCCGTTCGACGGCGGGCAACACTTCGGACAGCGCCGGAATGTAACCGCCGGGGAAGATGTATTTGGCGATCCATGGATTGGTGACGCCAGGCGGGCCGCTGCGGCCGATCGTGTGCAGGAGAACAACACCGTCCTCGCTGAGGAGCTGCGCGCATTTGCGAAAGTAGGCGTCGTAGAACCCGACTCCGACATGCTCGAACATGCCGACCGAAACGATGCGATCGAAGCGGCCGGAAACATCGCGATAATCCATAAGCCGGAACACCGCATCCTCGGCGCGGCCGCGTTCGGTCGCCCGATGCTGCGCGCGCGCGTGCTGTTCCCGGGACAGCGTGATGCCGGTGACCCGGGCGCCGGCGACCTCGGCGAGATAGAGCGCAAGGCCGCCCCAGCCGCAGCCGATGTCGAGCACGCTGGCGCCAGGTTCGACCAGAAGCTTTGCCGCGAGGTGACGCCGTTTGGCGAGCTGGGCGTCGTCGAGCGACGCGCTCGGATTTTCGAAATAGGCGCAGCTGTATTGCTGATCGCTGTCGAGGAACAGCGAATAGAGCCTGCCGTCGAGGTCGTAGTGGTGCGCGACGTTCTGCCGCGACCGCGAGCGCAGGTTGAATTGCTGCAGCCGGCGGAACACGTAGCGCAAGAGCCGCAGCGGCAGCGCCCACATTGGTGTGGCGATCTCGTTCTGGCGCATCAACAGCGCAACGACGTCGGCGATCGAGCCTTGCTCGACGACGAACGTGCCGTCCATATAGGCTTCGCCCAATCGCAGCTCAGGATCGAGCAAGACCGCGCGCTGCGCCTTCGCAGTGACAAAGCGCACCGCAAGCGGCGGACCGGCGCCATCGCCGAAGGCGTAGACGTGGCCCGCGGCGGTCGTGACCCGAAGCGAGCCGCGCCGGATAAATCGACTTAAGAATATCGACAGCAACCGATCCAAGAACCGCCTCCACGCACGATCAACGTCGGCGCACGCAAATGTGACAATCGGCGCTTTCGCCTCGGGCGCCCCCTTCCGCCGGTTCCTCTCAGTGGGGGACCAACGCCTTGCGCCGGCGGCGTTTTGTGCTTGCCGTCATTAAAACAAAATCCTCATGAACCAGCAATGCGCGCGGCTGCGGTCTCCTTTGCCGGTGCCGCAAAAGTCGCGCTCGCGTTTGCCCGGTTTTGGGGTAAGGATAAACAGGTCAAGCCGAAAAGACTGAGGAGGAGGTCAGGTGACCCGGGGTCTTGCGCCTGTGATCGGCCTGCTGGCGGGATTGGCGCCAGCCTTGGCGCATGCCCAGACCAATATCGACCAAGGCAAATCGCCGGCGCAAATCTTTGCCGAGACTTGCGCGGCTTGCCACAAGGCCCCGCGCGGGCTGGCCAATGGCAAAGGCAGCTTAGCGCTGACCGAATTCCTGCACGAGCATTACACAACCAGCCGCGATCAGGCGGCGGCGCTTGCCGCTTACGTGCTCGGGGCCGGGAGCGGGCCGAAGCCGCCGATTGAGCGCCCTGCGAATGCGGCCGGGGAACCGAAAACCAACGGCCGGCAGACGCGAAAGCCGGAGGAGGCGACGCCGCCGGCGACGGCGAAGCTGCAGCCCGCTCCCAGCGAAGAGGCCAAGCCGCATGACGGTTCGATCGCCGAGGAGCCGGGCCGAACCGCCCGGCAGCCAGCGGACAAACGCCGCGAGATGCGAGGCCGTCACCGGGAGCCAGAGGCCCCACCCTCGAACCCGGAACCCGGCGCCGATGTCAACGAGTCTGGTCCGGCCGCCCATGAGCCAGCCGCGGCGGACGCCAATCCGCGCGCGGCCGAGACGCCAAGCCAAGACACCAGCCCGAGCCCGACCACGGGCGCGGCGGTGTCGACAGATTCAACCTCGGGCGAGAACGCGCCGGTACCGCGCGACAATATTCCCGACTAGCGCCGGACGCGCCGAGATCAGCTCTTTTCCGCCGGGGCAGGGGCTTCGGCCGGTTCGGCCTCTTGGCGGGCGCGCAGCGATTCCGCCGCTTCCGGCTCGAAGAAAGCCTCCGCCGCGACCAGCGCGGCTTCCTCCGGCGTCTCATCGCGCAGCTGCGTGACGTCCTCACCGCGCTCGATGCGCGCCGCCTCGTCGTTATTGCGCGCAACGATGACGGTAATCGACGTCTCGATCTCCGGATGCAGCGAAACCGGCACCGTGTGCTGGCCGATGGTCTTGATCGGCGCGTTGAGCACGATTTGATTGCGGTTCGCCGTGAATCCTGCCGTCGCGATCAGGGCGACGAGGTCGCGCGGCGAGACCGATCCGAACAGCTGCCCCGCTTCCGAGGCTTGGCGCAGCACCGTGAATTTCTTGCCGTTGAGCTTTTCGGCGACGACCGCCGCTTCGCCCTTGAGCGCGAACGAACGCGCCTCAAGCTCGCCCTTCATCGTCTCGAACCGCGCGCGGTTCTCCGCCGTAGCGCGCAAGGCCTTGCCCCGGCGCAGCAGAAAGTTGCGGGCAAAGCCGTCCTTGACCCGCACGACATCGCCCATCTGGCCCAGGCGGGCCACGCGCTCGAGCAAGATTACTTCCATCTCGATTTCTCCTTCGGCGCTTGGCGCGTCGCGCGGCGCCAAATCCTAGCGGATCACGTAGGGAAGCAAGCCGAGGAAACGCGCGCGCTTGATCGCTTGCGCGAGCTCACGCTGCTTTTTCGCCGAAACCGCGGTGATGCGGCTGGGAACGATCTTGCCGCGTTCCGATACGAAGCGCTGCAGCAGTTTGACGTCCTTGTGGTCGATCTTGGGCGCGTTCGCGCCGGAGAACGGACAACTTTTACGGCGGCGAAAGAATGGACGGCGGGCGCCGGCGGACTGGGGCGAGAAGGCCATGTTCACTCCTCCGCTGCCGCTTCGACGTCGTCAGCGCCCTCGCGCGGACGTCGGTCGCGGTCGCGAGGCCGGTCACCCCGCCGGTCGTCGCGGTCGCGATCGCGTTCGGCGCGACGCATCATCGCCGAGGGACCGTCCTCGTGCTCCTCGACCCGGATCGTGAGATAGCGCAGAACGTCCTCGTTGAGCCGTTCCAGGCGTTCGATTTCGTTCACCGCAGCCGGTGGCGCATTGAGGTTCATCAGCGTGAAATGCGCTTTGCGATTCTTGCGCAGCCGATAGGAGAGCGATTTTACGCCCCAATATTCGGTTTTGGCGACGGAGCCGCCCAATCCCTCAACAACGCCCTTCAAGTGCGCAGTCAATTCCTCGACCTGCTGGGCGCTCGCATCCTGGCGCGCAAGGTAGATGTGCTCGTAGAGCGGCATAGCTGCCCTTTCCTGTTGCTCTCGCTCGCTCACCGGCGCCAAGCCCCTCGAGCCCTTCGGGAAAGGCTCGAACGCTCTGAAGGCGGGGACACCGGACGCCGGACCGTGTGATCCTACCGTGCGTTGTGGCGCCACTTTTGCGGAAACCGGGTAACCGGTGGTCCGCAAACATGCACCGGCACGGCCGTCCGTTCAGCCCCCGGCCGGGGTCGAGCGGAAAAGACGGCCTTATACGCGGCTCACGCGGAAAGGCAAGGCGGATCAGGCGCCGCTGGAGGGGCCGGAAGCGGCTTGAATGAGTTCGGCCAGCCGCACCGCCAATTGGACGCCTTCGCGGATTTGTTCCGTGCTGGCGTTGGCCGTCGCCGGCTTGGCGCGCAGCTTTTGCAGCCTGGCAAGCAACAGCGCCAAGCTCTGCTTGAGGAGCTGTTGCCGAAACTGCGGATCCTGGCGGGCCTGGGCCAGTTCGGCGTCAGTCACCGGCGCGAAGGCGCTCATGCAGATGGGTGCCAATGATCTCGCAAATAGTGTCGGCTTGCGGCCTGCCCAAGCTAACAGAGGGCGGTTGTCGCTTCCTTACCCGCGCCGCGGATCCGAGCCGCTCCCTTGACTCGGTCTTGATCGCGGTATCTTTCGCCGCTTTCCAGGGGCTGGTGATGGCCGCGGCGTTCGTTTTTCCCGGACAGGGTAGTCAGGCGGTCGGCATGGGCAAGGCGCTGGCCGAGACCTTTGCCACGGCGCGGGAGGTGTTTGCTGAAGTCAACACGGCGCTCGGGGAACGGCTCAGCGATATCATCTGGAACGGGCCGGCGGAAACGCTGACCCTCACCGAGAATGCGCAGCCCGCGCTCATGGCCATGTCGCTGGCGGTGTTTCGGGTCCTCGAATCCGAAGCCGGAATCGATCTGGCGCGCGATGCCGCTTTCGTCGCCGGTCACTCGCTCGGCGAATATTCGGCGCTCGCTGCCGCACGGTCGCTGACGATCGCCGATGCGGCGCGGCTCCTGCGCATTCGCGGCCGCGCGATGCAGAAGGCGGTTCCGGTCGGCGTCGGCGCCATGGCCGCGCTGATCGGCGTTGAATTGGACGCGGCCAAAGCGATCGCCGCCGAGGCCGGCGGCATCTGCGCCGTCGGAAATGACAATGGCGGCGGGCAAGTCGTACTGTCCGGCGAGAAATCGGCAGTCGAACGCGCCGTCGAGGTCGCAAAGGCGCGCGGCGTGAAGCGGGCGATGATGTTGCCGGTGTCGGCGCCGTTCCACTGCCCGCTGATGCGGCCGGCTGCGGACGCGATGGCCGAGGCGCTCTCACGCGTTGCCGTAACAGCGCCCCGGGTCCCGCTCGTCGCCAATGTATTGGCGCTGCCGGTGAGCGATCCTGCCGTTATCGTGCGTTGTCTCATCGAGCAGGTGACGGGTACGGTTCGCTGGCGTGAATCAATAGATTTCATGGCGCAGGCTGGCGTGACCAAGTTCTACGAAATCGGCGGCGGCAAAGTGCTCGCCGGCCTGATCAAGCGCATCGCCGAGACAGCCAGTGCAACTTCAATCGGCACGCCCGAGGATGTCATCCGGTTCAAAGCTGAACGCGGTTGAGCCTCGGCTTCGGGAAGGACGGCCATGTTCGAACTCACCGGCAAGAGCGCGTTGATCACCGGGGCGACCGGCGCGATCGGCGGCGGCATCGCCCGGACCCTGCACGCGCAGGGCGCCACGGTCGCGATCTCCGGAACCCGGGCGGAGATACTCGACCGGCTTGCCGCCGATTTCGGCGCCCGCGTTCACGTCCTGCCGTGCAATCTCGCCGACGGCGCCGCGACCGAGGCGCTCGTGCCCCGCGCCGAACAAGCGATGGGTCGGCTCGACGTCCTCGTCGCCAACGCCGGCGTGACCAAGGACAATCTGTTCGTGCAGTTGCGCGACGAGGATTGGGAACAGGTCATCGGCATCAATCTCACCGCCACGTTTCGTCTCGCGCGCGCCGCCGTGCGCGGGATGATGCGCCGCCGATTCGGACGCATCATCGCCATCACTTCGGTGGTCGGCACCACCGGCAATCCCGGACAGGCGAACTATGCTGCCGCCAAAGCGGGGATCGCCGGCATGATCAAGGCGATCGCGCAGGAATATGCCAAGCGCGGCGTCACTGCCAATTGCGTCGCGCCCGGCTTCATCGTCACGCCGATGACCGACAAGCTCAACGACAAACAACGCCAGGCCATCCTCGAGCGGATTCCGGCGAGCCGTGCCGGCACCACGGCGGAGGTGGCCGCCGCGGTCGCGTTCCTGGCCTCCGACGAGGCCGCTTACGTGACCGGTCAGACGTTGCACGTAAACGGCGGAATGGCCATGATTTGAATGTGATAGGACGTGCGCCGGTCGCGAGCCGCCGCGCTAGTCAACGCGTTGGAAGTGTGGTAACCGAACCGCGACTGGGCTGGGGTGCCGGCGAGCCGGAGGAGCGGGGCGCTTACGTCCGCCTCTGATCGGTGTCGACCCGCGGCCGTCGCCCACGACGAGACCGCGACGTGATTGATTAGGGTCGCCTTGAAAGATGAGGTTGGAACGATGAGTGATATTGGCGAGCGGGTTAAGAAGATCGTCGTGGAGCACCTCGGCGTCGAGCCCGACAAGGTGACCGAGAACGCCAGCTTCATCGACGATCTTGGCGCCGACAGCCTCGACACGGTCGAGCTCGTCATGGCCTTCGAGGAGGAATTTGGTTGCGAGATTCCGGACGATGCCGCCGAAACCATTTTGACCGTGGGCGACGCCATCAAATTTCTCGAAAAGAACGCCAAGAGCTGATAGCGCGCGCTGTTCCATTGCCCTCGGATTGTGCGCCTCCCCTTAAGGGCCGCGCCGCGCTCGTTGCGGTCCGGTCGTTTGCCGACTGGCCGCAGGGCGAATTTTTCACCATTTTCGGCCAAAGCTTGCGCCGGGAGCGCCGATGATGAGACGCGTCGTCGTCACAGGTATGGGCATGGTGACGCCGCTCGGCTGCGGCGTCGAGCCGACTTGGCAGCGCCTGCTCGCGGGACAGAGCGGGATCGGGCGTATCGGAAATTTCGAAGTGTCCGATTTGGCGTGTCAAATCGCGGGTCAGATACCGCTCGGCGACGGCAGCGACGGCACCTTCAATGCGGAACAGTGGATGGAGCCCAAGGAGCGGCGCAAGGTCGACGACTTCATCCTTTACGCCATGTCGGCGGCGCAGCAGGCGCTCGACGATGCCGATTGGCATCCGCGCGAATACGACGACCAGATCGCGAGCGGCGTGCTCATCGGTTCGGGAATCGGCGGCATCGAGGGAATCGCGGAAACGGCGTTGACCCTGCGCGACCGCGGTCCACGCCGGGTCTCGCCGTTCTTCATTCCCGGCCGAATCATCAATCTGGCCTCGGGCTATGTTTCGATTGCGCATTCGTTGAAGGGTCCGAATCACGCCGTCGTCACCGCGTGCTCGACCGGCGCCCACGCCATCGGTGATGCCGGCAGGCTCATTGCACTGGGCGACGCCGACGTGATGGTGGCGGGCGGATCGGAATCGCCGGTCAGCCGCATCGCGCTTGCCGGATTTGCGGCCTGCCGGGCGCTGTCGACGGCCTTCAACGACGCGCCCGAGCGCGCGTCACGGCCGTACGACCGCGACCGCGACGGCTTTGTCATGGGCGAAGGCGCCGGCGCTCTGGTGCTTGAAGAATATGACCACGCCAAGCGGCGCGGCGCCCGGATCTATGGCGAGCTCATCGGCTACGGCCTTTCCGGCGACGCCTTTCACATCACCGCCCCGGCCGAGGACGGCGATGGTGCATTTCGCTGCATGAAGGCGGCGATCCGTCGCGCCGAGATTTCGCCCGGCGACATCGATTACATCAACGCCCACGGCACCTCGACGCAGCTGGGCGACGAGATCGAGCTCAAGGCGGTCGAGCGGCTGGTCAGCAATTCCGCCGGCCGCATCGCAATGTCGTCCACCAAATCTTCGGTCGGTCACTTGCTCGGTGCAGCCGGTGCGGTCGAGGCGATCTTTTGCTTGTTGGCGATCCGCGACGAGGTTGCGCCGGCGACCCTTAACCTCGAAAATCCGTCGGTCTCGACCGCCATCGACCTGGTGCCGCTTAAGCCACGCAAGCGTCAGATCAACGTCGCGCTGTCGAACTCGTTTGGCTTCGGCGGCACCAACGCCTCGCTCGTATTTCGCCAGATGCAATAGCGCCGCCATCACCTTTTCGCCATATTTGCTCCGCAGTCGCCTGCGATGCAGTAGTCGATGTTCGGGTTTTCAGACACGCGTGGCGGGTCGGGGGTATCTGCAAAAATTCGGCCCAAGCACGGGGCAGCGCTGAGTATGTGTTGTACGCGTACGGATAGCCGGTGATGACCGGGTCCGATCGACCACCCAAGGACAGCGAAGGCGCTGCGCCACGTTGGCGGGCCGCGCCAGGGCGTGCCGGTGGCGAACCCGAACAAGCGTCGCGCTGGGGTGCAGCCACGGCCGAGCTGGCTTCGAGCGCACCCAAGCCGGCCGGTCGGCGAGAGACCTCGCCGATCCGCGGCGTCGGACCGGGCGCGATCATGCCGGAACGAAACGCGTCCGCAACGCCGCGATCGCGATCTGCTCTGGCGGACGCCGGCGAGTCGGTGCAAGTTATGTCGGAGCGGTTGGCAAACGGAGCTGGCGCGGGTTCTGCCGCGTGGTCCGGGCGCCAAAAGGGGCCGGGCGAGCGCCCTACGATAACCAGCTAACCTTATCCGCCGCTGTCGAAGCGATCGGCGAATGCAATTGGTACGGCCGCGATGGATGTGAGAAACGCCAAGCCGATAACGCCGCGCAGCCCGCGCACCGCTCTGGAGCCGGACATGATCGAGGCGCCGACGCGGCGGTCAAAGAGCGCGCGCCATCCGTTCGTCGTCGTCGGCAACGCGATCATCAGCCTGTTCGTGCTGTTGGCGATCGTCGCCGGCATCGCGCTGGTCTCCGGCAAACAGCGGTTCGAAGCGCCGGGTCCGCTGCCCGACGACAAAGTCGTCAACATCCCGCGCGGCTCCGGCATCCGCGATATCGCCGACGTGCTGACCCGCGAAGGCGTGATCGACCAGTCGTGGGTGTTCATCGGCGGCGTGCTCATGCTCAAGGCGCGCGAAGATCTCAAAGCCGGCGAATACCAGTTCAAGGCGCATGCCAGCCTGCGCGACGTGGTCGCGACCATCGTCGAGGGGCGCGTGGTGACGCACCAGCTCGCCATCCCGGAAGGCCTGACCTCGGAGCAGATCGTCGCTCGGCTGCTCGAGGACGACGTGCTGACCGGCAATGTCAAGGAAATCCCGCGCGAGGGCAGCCTGCTCCCGGATACCTATAACTTTACCCGCGGGGTCACCCGCGAGCAGATGATCCAACGGATGCAGCAGGGGCAGCAGCATCTGCTCAAGGAAATCTGGGACCACCACTCTCCCGATCTGCCGCTGAAGACGCCGGAGCAGCTCGTCATTCTTGCTTCGTTGGTCGAGAAGGAGACCGGCAAGCCCGAAGAGCGCACCCGCATCGCCGCGGTGTTCGTCAATCGGCTCAAGCAGAAGATGAAGCTGCAGTCCGATCCGACCATCATCTACGGCCTGGTCGGCGGCAAGGGCACGCTCGGCCGGCCGATCATGAAGAGCGAGATCGATCAGCCGACCCCGTACAACACCTATCAGATCGACGGGTTGCCGCCCGGCCCGATTGCCAATCCCGGCCGTGCCTCGCTCGAAGCCGCCGCCAGCCCCGCGCGCACGCGCGAGCTTTATTTCGTGGCTGACGGCACCGGAGGTCACGCCTTCGCCGAGAGTTACGAGCAGCATCTCAAGAACGTCGCCAGGCTGCGCCAAGCGGAGGCCGAGCCGAAGGACCAGGCTCCCGCCAACGCCCAGCTGGTTTCGTCGCCGCCGCAGACGCCGGCTGCATCTCCGGCGGCCACGCCGCCGCCCGCTCCGGCACGCCGCGCCAACCACCGCAATCAACAGCACTGAGCCTTGTGAGCGCGAAAAGCCGCCGCTAAGTTCGGCGCGATTTTTTCGCCGCTTTCCGCCGGAGACCGCGATTCATGGCGCTGTCGAGCATGACTGGTTTTGCTCGCGGCCACGGCGTTCACGGCTCCTACGCCTGGGCGTGGGAAGTCAAATCGGTCAACGGCAAGGGCCTCGACCTGCGGCTCCGCCTCCCGCCCGGATGGGACGCGATCGAGGCGCCGGTGCGGGCGCTCGCCGCCGCGAAGCTCGCGCGCGGCTCGGTGCAGGCCGGCCTGACGGTGGAGCGCACCGGCATTGCGCCGGCGGTGCGGGTCAACACGGCGGTGCTCGAGGCGGTCCTGACGACCATGCGCGAGCTCGCGCCGCGCATCGCGGCGTCGCCGCCCTCGCTCGATGGGCTCCTTGCGCTCAAGGGCGTGATCGAAATCGGCGACGCCGATGAGAGCGAAGAGGAGCGGCGCGGCGCGGAGACCGCAGCGACCGAAGGTTTCGCCGATGTGATCGGCGCGCTGGCCGAAATGCGCAGGCGCGAAGGCGCGGCGCTCGGCGACGTCCTCAAAGCGCGGCTCGGAGAAATTGCCGCGTTGACGCAGCGCGCCGAACTCGCGCCCGGTCGCCGGCCCGAGGCGATACGCGCGCGCATTGCCGAACAGGTCGCTGCGCTGTTGTCGCAATCCGATCGGTTCGATCCCGACCGGCTGCATCAGGAAGCGATTCTGATCTCGGCGAAGGCCGACGTGCGCGAAGAGCTCGATCGTCTGAGCGCGCATGTCGCACAGGCGCGACAGCTGATCGGGGAGGGCGGGCCGATCGGCCGCCGTCTCGATTTTCTCGCGCAGGAGCTCAATCGCGAAGCCAATACGCTTTGTGCCAAGTCGAACGACGTCGAGCTCACGACGATCGGCCTCGAGCTCAAAGCCGCAGTCGAGCAATTTCGCGAGCAAGTACAGAACGTGGAATAGAGATGGCGCGCGGGGAACGAAATCGACACAGAATTGCGCGCCGCGGCCTCATGCTGGTCTTGTCCTCGCCTTCCGGGGCCGGCAAGACCACGCTGTCGCGCATGCTGCTCAAGGCCGATCCCAACATTGAGCTGTCGGTCTCGGTGACGACGCGTCCGCAACGGCGCGGCGAGGTCGACGGGCGCGACTATCATTTCCTCGGGCTTGCGCAATTCAAGGCGATGGTGAAATCGGGCAAGCTTCTGGAATGGGCGGAAGTTTTCGGCCATTGCTACGGCACGCCGCGGCGGCCGGTGGAGAAGGCGTTGCGGGCCGGGCGCGACGTGCTGTTCGACATCGATTGGCAGGGCACCCAGCAGCTGCGTGAAAAGGCGCGTGACGATCTCGTCAGCGTTTTTATCCTGCCGCCTAGCGTCAGTGAGCTGGAGCGTCGGCTCAAGCGCCGCGCCCAGGATAGCCACGTCATCATCGGCTCGCGGATGGCCAAAGCCGCAGGCGAGATGAGCCATTGGCCGGAATACGACTACGTCATCGTCAACCGGGACAAGCACGAAGCTTTCACCGAGGTGGAGGCGATCCTCGCCGCCGAGCGGCGCAAGCGCGAGCGGCAGGTCGGCCTGTCCGCGTTCGTGCGCGCGTTGCAGGCAAGGTTGTGACGGTGCGGCAATTGATCGCCGGACGCGATGCTGTCAACACCAGCTGGCTTCGTCGGCGCGCGGTGTGCGGAACAGCTCCTGGATATTCGCCTCGATCAAGCGAAACCCGACATTGCCGTAGAGCTTTTGACGCCCTTCGTTGATGACCAGGCTGGGGCTGCCTTCGATCCGCATCTTGTCGGCGGCCTGGCAGTCGGCGGCCAGGTGGGCAAACGCGGCTCCGCTGCGAATGCGCTCTTTAATTGCGCCGATGTCGACGCCCGCGCCTGAGGCGATCTCGCATTGGACCTCCCACCGGGAAATATCGCGGCAATCGCGGAAGAACGCGCAACGCAACGCCCACATGACCTGGTCGAACAGGCCCGGCGCGGTTTCTTTCGCGCTCGCTGCAGACTCTTGTTCCCAGTGCTGGACCGCTTTCATGAACAGATGCGGGCTCGTCGAGCTCAGCGGCCGCGTCCGCAACCAGACTTCCGGATGAACTTGAACGTGAGGAAATCTCTTGGCCACCGTTTGCAGATGCGCGTTGTATCCGTCGTGGCCGCCTCTGTCCTTCCAGACCGTCGCGATCTTTCCCGGCGTATCACCGAACACCGAGCAGAACCGCTGCTCGATGCGGACCGCGTCGCCGAACTTCTGCCTGATTGCATCAATCCGCGCTTGCGAGATGTAGGCCCAGACGCACAGGGCGTCGGAAAAATTTAAGAATTTCTGGCCGGATTGATCGGCGGCTTTCGGCTTCCCAGACTTGACGTCGAGTGCCCGGTAACTCAACCAGCGTGATCGAGTTGTCGACGCTGTCATAGATCGAAACTTGAACAATTGGATATGCTGTTTTAATCTCTAGCGCCGCCGATTGAGCGGCCTCGGGTGTTTTGTAGGAACCTTTCGTCTGTTTGTCTACCTGGAGCAAATACCGCCCGATCTCAGGCCGCTTGCGTTGGGAGAATACTTCCTCCACTTCTTTGTCAGAGTTGTCTTTAGCGGGCATTTTGATCTGGCGCGGGGCCACTTGCTTCTCCTGTCCTTAGAAGGCGACTCGGCGCTTCAGCGCTGAGAGTCATTAGTGCTTCGGCGAGTCGACAAGGAAACAGAGAATAGTTTCTTCACCGAGCGCTTTGGCGGCTTCCAGCCGATGCAAGCCAATCAAGTGGGTGCTTTTTCGCGTCTCTGGCTTTGCCGCCCCAGCGACACCTTCAGCGGTAACTCACCCAGGAGCACAGATCGTTCCTTACCTGATCATGGAATGGCTGAGTGAGAGCGAGCACGTTCGATGCAGGTGGTCAACGTGCGCCAAAGCCTGAAAGTTGGAATTTCGATTAGCAGACGTTCCATGCGTGCCCGATCCTCTCGCGATCTAGCAATCAAGTAAAGTTGGAAATCAGGACATTTCTTCAGATCACGCTCTATCCGATCGCGTTTGGCTCTTGCACGGTCCAATGGTGTTTCAACAAGAATACTCATTGTCGCTTTGCAGTTGGGATCGACGGACTGGCGAGACGACGGCAGATGAGAACGCCTTCAGTATTAAATTGTTCCAAACGTCCCAGCATGTATTGATGGAACACAGGTAATAATTTTTGCGTTTTTCATCGGCAGGGGCGGCTTTTTGGAGCCATCATGAGCGCCCCATCCATCCTCGCATATCTTAAATTTCCGGCGCGGAGCGAGTCCGTGGGATCTTTCCCGACTCTGCGGTGCGACCACTGCCGGAAGGAACTAGGCCACTATGTCCATCGCTACTGGCGCATGCGATTTTGCTCTTCAGCTTGCATGACCGCGTACCAGCAGCGGCTAGCCGAAACAACCAAAACCAAAATACGCAGGCTCGATTTGATGGTTAACTAAGGAGGGCATTGAAGCGCCCGTCTAGTGCCTCACGCGGAAACGGCAGCGAGTACATTGTATGCCGCCAGGGGACGCCTGATGCCCTTGAGCGTGAACTCGCCAACCGGCTCGACCGTCACCGCATCCTCAACCGCCATCAGCACGCGCGGACTAATCAGGATTTGGCCCGGTTTGGCTTCGTCGCAAAGGCGAGAGGCCACGTGGTGCAGCATCGACGATGTGCACCACCGATTTCGTGGTCACCATACGGCCGATGTATCCCTCATTCGGACGATACGGTGTGCGCCGGCGAAGCTCGGCGAACGCGGGCGGGGTGTTGTGCATCGCGACCACGTGAAAGACCTCGCCGTCCCACCGATAGATATTCCCGAACTTGGCGTCGCAGATGCGAACCGCTTTCTGCAGCATGGTGGCGAACACCGGCTCAAGATCACCGGGAGAACTGCTGATCGTCTGAAGCACCTCCGACGTGGCCGTCTGTTGCTCCAGTGCTTCCGATAAGGCATCAGTGCGCTGCCGTAGTTCATTAAGCAGCCGCGCGTTCTCAATGGCGATGACGGCCTGGGCGGCGAAGTTCTTGACCAATTCGATCTGCTTGTCGGTGAAGGCGTGGACCTCTTGCCGGGACAAGAAGAAAGCACCAATCATTTCGCCTTTATGGAGCAATGGAACACCTAAGGCCGTCCGTGTGCCGCCAAGGGTGGCCGCCGCAACAGCGACGGGATCATGGATGTACGCTGGCTCGGCCCTAACGTCGGCGACGTGAACAACCGTTTTGTCAGCTACCATTCGACCGGGAGGGGACTGCGGATGAGGACGAAACGGCGAGTGCCTGATCACCTCGGCAAAGGCAGGCGGTGTATTATGTGTCGCCAGCAAGTGCAGAGCCTCGCCGTCCCAACGGTAAATGCTTCCAAACGTGGCGTCGCAAATGCGAACTGCGTTCTCGAGCATTGCGGCGAACACCGGCTCAAGATCACCAGGAGAACTGCTGATAACCTGAAGCACTTGAGAGGTCGCCGTTTGGCGCTCCAGCGCCTCCGTGAGGTCAGTAGTACGCTCCGTGAGGTCCGTGGTGCGCTGACGCAGTTCATTGAGCAATCGCGCATTCTCGATGGCAATGACGGCTTGTGCGGCGAAGTTCTGCACTAGCTCTATCTGCTTACCGGTGAAAGGACGAATGTCGCGACGAGCTACGGCGAAGAAACCTACCAGATCGCTCCCCTTCAGTATCGGGACAAACAGAACGGTCCGTGCGCCCCCAAGCTCAACAGCTGCGACAATTACGGGATCGAGTTGTTCAATGTAGGCTTCCTCCGTTGCGAGATTGGCGACGTGAACCACCGATTTGCTCGTCAGCATACGACCGACAGGACTGTTCGGGACGGGACGCCAATCGGGTGAACGCGCACGTTCCTCGGCAAAACCCGCCGGGATGAGGTGTGTCGCAATTAGATGTCCAGCTTCGCCGTCCCAACGATAGATATTTCCAAACGTTGCGCTGCAGATGCGAACCGCATTCTCAAGCATTGATGCAAACACCGGCTTCAAGTCGCCCGGAGAGCCGCTGATCACCCGCAATACCTCAGCCGTGGCGGTCTGCTCCCCCCGCGCCTCGTGTAACTCCCGCCTTAGTTGGATGACCTCAGTCTCCACGCCAGTGCGCGACCAGCGACTGCCTGCGACCTTGGCTGGACTGCGGCTTTTCGACTTTGACGCCTTGGGGCGTCGCGATTTAGCTGGCTTGCCGCTCGCCCCGGAATGGCGCGTCATCGCATTCCCCATGCAGGACAGAGCATCGTAGCCGGTCGAAGGAGCGCGGTGGAAGTGGCCTATTGGCGGTAAAGGACGTATGACGCCAACTCATCAAGCAACGCCTTTGCCTCCTTGAGGTCTCGCGTATCGAACCCCTCAGTAAACCACCCGTAGACCGGAGCGAGTAGTTCGCGGGCTTGCTGCGGCTTGCCCTGAGAGCGCCAGAGACGCGCGAGGTCGAGCGCCGCGCGCAGCTCAAAGCTTCGCGCTTTCTGCTCTTTCGCGATAGCGATGGCGGTAAGGAGGGCTTCTTCGGCAGGCGCCGTATTTGTTCGGTCGCGTTTCAACAAAATCTCGCCGCGGATGCGGTGCAGAAAAGCGTCGGTCCAGCGGTCTCCCGTTTGTTGGGCGAGTGTGAGCGCGTCGTCGATACGACCTAACGCTGCGTCAGCACTTTCTCTTTCGGATTCAATCTCGGCAGTTAATCCTTGGAAAAACGGTAGGTACATCCTGTTTCCTTGGTCTATGAATTCTGTCAGCGCGTGTTGAACCTCCCTGACGCCAACTTGCTGATCGCCCGACTGAGCACGCGCCAGACGAGCGTACAATTCGCCCAAAGCCACAAAGAGCTTGAGGCTATGCTCACGGCTGAATTCTATGAGGCTTTCCGCAGAGAGCTGTGCAGCTCTATAGTCGCCGCCGAGCATCTCGAACAAGGTCTTATAACTATTGACTAGGGCCGTGGTCTGGACGTGATCTAACGCGGCCGCGCGCGCGACGGCTCCGTCCATGAGTTCGCGCGCTCGCGTGATCTTACCAAGGTGCCAGCTTACATGGGCAAGATAGGCCGTCGCAACGGCGCCGCTGTGGCCGAACCGGAACTTCGTGTCGCGATCCCAGTCACGGTCGTCAATCCGCAACGCTCGTTCAAGGTGCGCCTGAGCGCCGGCAAAATCGCCCTGGCAGTGGCATGTCAGTCCGAGCGCCCGATGGGCGACCATGGCCTCTGGTGTCTGTGCCTCGCTCCCCGCTTCGCGCAGCATTCTTTCGGCTGTCTCCTTAGCCGCGGTCAGCTCGCCACGGAGCATGCTGCCGACCAACTGCGCGTAGTGGGTGACGTAGCGCTCCACCGCTTTTTCGTCGCCACCCGCGAGTTCCTGAACGCGATCGAAAGCGGCCTTCGTTTCGTCCGCAGCGTAGCCCTTAGACCACACCATCGCCTGCTAGCTGGTCTGCAGCTTCAGCCGGCGCTGGCGCGCCGCGGCGGCGTTTTTGATTTCGTCAGTCTCGGCAAGGCGCCCGAGAAGCGCATACGCTTCTTCGATTTCGGGAAATTCGGGCGTCGGTGCAAAACCCCTCGAGCGCCGACGCCAGGACCGCGTGCGCGTCCGTGGCGCGTCCGGCTAACTGATAAAGCTTCGCCAGCGACAGCGCTGCACGCAGCTCGAAACTCCGCGCCTTCTGCTCCTTCGCGACGGCGATAGCGGTGAGGAAAGCTTCCTCCGCAAGCACGGTGTTTGACGGATCGCGCTCGAGTAAAATCTCGCCGCGGATTCGGTGCAGCAAGGCGTCGGTGCAGTGTTCTCCGGTCTCTTTTGCGAGGATCAAGGCTTCATCGATGCGCGACAGTGCACCTTCGCTGCCTTCCCCCTCGGCTTCAAGCTCCGCGAGTAGGCCTTGGAACAGCGGCACATTCGTTTTTATTCCGCGCCCAATGGCTCCAGCTACCGCACTTCTCAGCTCCAGCAGCCCCGCATCGCGGTCACCGAGCCGAACGCGCGCCCAACTCGCACGCAGTGCTCCACCACGCAAAAAGGTTTCGACGCCATGCTCGCGGCCGATCTCCATCTGCTTATCCGCGGCTTGGCATGCGGATTCAGCATTGCCACGAAACATCTCGAAGAGAGACGCGTAATGATAGAAGTTTAGGAGGGTTGGCACATGACCGGATACGGAGGCACGCGCAGCAACAGTCGCGTTGAGACCGCTTGTCCGCTCTAGGTGACCGAGCATCCAATGTACGTGTACGAGGTAGAGCATCGCGCCGATTCCCGTATCCATCCGCCGAAACGGAGCAAAGCCTCACGATCACGCTCGGGATCATCCAGTCTCAGCGCCTCATCGAGATGCATTTGGGCGACGATAAAATCACCTTGAAGAAGGCAAGTCAGGCCCAAATAGCGATGCGCGATTGCTCTTTCGCTCGTCAGTGCAGCGGCCTCCGCTTCACGTCGAAAGGTCTCGGCAATTTGCCGAGCTAATATCAGTTTGCCGCGTGTCAGACTTCCGAGCCACGGACCATAGTAAGCGGCGAGCCGCTCTTCTGAAT
>JASHXX010000331.1 GCA_030043335.1 Xanthobacteraceae bacterium | reverse complement strand
CCAACCTGTCGCAGACGCGGCGGCGCGACGCCCACGAGGTCATGGCGGAAATATTCAACAATTTCGACCGGCAGACGGAGACGCGCTTCATGACCGCGCTGGAGGAGGAAAATCGCGAAAGCGCCGAGCGCATCAAGACGCTGATGTTCACCTTCGACGATCTCACCAAGCTCGACCCCGCCTCGGCGCAGACCCTGATGCGCCACATCGAGAAGGACAAGCTCGGGGTCGCGCTCAAGGGCGCGGCCGAGCCGGTGCGGCAGTTCTTCCTGTCCAACATGTCGACCCGCGCCGCCAAGATGCTGCTCGACGACATGCAGGCCATGGGCCCGGTGCGGCTGCGCGACGTCGACGAAGCGCAAGTGCTCCTGGTCAACCTGGCCAAGGACCTCGCCGCCAAGGGCGAGATCGTCATCTCCAAGTCGCGCGGCGAAGAAGAGCTGGTTTACTAGGGATCGGACCGGATGGGCGCCGCTACGAAATTCCTGTTCGACGTCG
This sequence comes from Xanthobacteraceae bacterium, assembly GCA_030043335.1. GTDB lineage: Bacteria > Pseudomonadota > Alphaproteobacteria > Rhizobiales > Xanthobacteraceae > BOG-931. The sequence continues at coordinate 2,064 of JASHXX010000331.1, read as the reverse complement.
ATTTCACCGCGACCGACGGCAAGCCGGAGCGGCAGATTATCACGCTCGCCGAGCACGCCTTGCGGCTGGCGGAGGCGGAAACCGCAGCGCACCGCAGAGGCTACGAGGACGCCAGGACCGACGCCGGCATCGAGGCCGGGCGGCGCATGGCCTCCGCGCTCGAGGCCATCGCCGCAAGCCTCGCCGAAGCGAGCGCCGCCCTCAAGGCCATCGAGGCGCGGCTCGAATGCGAAGCGGTCGAGGTCGCCGTGGCGGTCGCCAGAAAGCTCGCACCGGCTTTGGTCGCCGGCGAGCCGTTTGCAGAAATCTCGGCGTTGGCGAGCAGCTGTTTCCGCGAGCTCATCGCCGCGCCGCATATCGCGGTGCGGGTCAACGACGACCTTTACGCCGCGGTCCGCGAGAAGCTCGAGGCGATCGCCCGCGCGCGCGGTTTCGAGGGCCGGCTGGTCGTGCTGGCGGAAGCCGAGGTCGCGCCCGGCGACTGCCGGATCGAATGGGCAGACGGCGGCATCAATCGCGACAGCGCTGCAGCCGACGCTGCGATCGGCGAGGCGGTCGCGCGCTACGTCGGCGCCCGCCGCGGCGTCGTCAGCGCGAACAATGCTCAGGAGGTGTCACCATGAGCGATGACGGCGATGGCAAGGTGCCGCTGCCCAACCTCGAAAACGGCGCGGCACCGGTGGACGCGCCGCCACCGGCGGCGGAACCGGAAGGGTCGACGCTGCGCACCGCCGCCGACCTCGAAGCCGTGTTCGACGTTCCGGTGCAGGTGTCGGCCGTGCTCGGGCGTGCGCGCATGGATATCGGCGACCTGCTCAAGCTCGGCCCCGGCACCGTCCTCGAACTCGACCGCAAGGTCGGCGAGGCGATCGACATCTACGTCAATAACCGCTTGGTTGCCCGCGGCGAAGTCGTTCTGGTCGAGGAAAAGCTCGGCGTGACGATGACCGAAATCATCAAGGCGGAGCGGGCGTGATGTGCGCACGTAATAGCGAAAAAGGAAACCAGCCATGCGCCTTTTGATCGTCGGCACGCTCAATGGCCAACTCACCACCGCGACCAAGCTCGCCATGGATAGGGGCGCAACCGTCACGCACGCCGCCGATATCGCCCAGGCGCTCGCGGTGCTGCGCTCCGGCCGCGGCGCCGACCTTTTGATGGTCGACGTCGCGGTCGCGATCCGTGATCTCGTCAGCGGGCTCGAAGCCGAGCGCATCCACGCCCCGATCGTCGCCTGCGGCACCGCGACCGACGCCCGCGCCGCTGTCGCAGCGATCCAGGCCGGCGCCAAGGAATACATCCCGCTGCCGCCGGAGGCGGAACTGATCGCGGCCGTGCTTGCCGCCGTTGCCGACGACACCCGCGAATTGATCTATCGCGACGACGCCATGGCGCGCGTGGTCAAGCTCGCGCAGCAGGTGGCGCCGAGCGAGGCTTCGGTGCTGATCACCGGCGAGTCGGGCACCGGCAAGGAGGTGTTGGCGCGCTATGTGCACGCGCGATCGAGCCGCGCCAAGAAGCCGTTCATCTGCGTCAATTGCGCCGCCATCCCCGAGACGCTGCTCGAATCCGAGCTGTTCGGGCACGAAAAGGGCGCCTTCACCGGCGCGGTGGCGCGGCGCGTCGGCAAGTTCGAGGAAGCGAATGGCGGCACGCTCCTGCTCGACGAGATCTCGGAGATGGACGTGCGCCTGCAGGCGAAGCTCTTGCGCGCCATCCAGGAGCGCGTCATCGACCGGGTCGGCGGCACGCGTCCGGTGCCGATCGACATCCGCATCCTCGCCACCTCGAACCGCAATCTCGCCGAGGCGGTGCGCGAGCAGCGCTTCCGCGAGGACCTGCTGTTCCGGCTCAACGTGGTGAACCTGAAGATCCCGGCGCTGCGCGAGCGGCCGGCCGACGTGCTCGAGCTGGCGCAATACTTCGTCAAGAAATACGCCGCCGCGAACGGCGTGCCGCCGCGGCCGCTGTCGCAGGAGGCGCGCCGCACGCTGACCGTCAACTACTGGCCGGGCAACGTGCGCGAGCTCGAGAACACGATGCACCGCGCCGTGCTGATGGCGA
>JASHXX010000330.1 GCA_030043335.1 Xanthobacteraceae bacterium | reverse complement strand
CATTAAGACTGGGGCTTGATTGCAACGGTGTCGTGGCCAAGTTGGTTGTCACGGCGGCGTCGCCCAAGTATTGGACGCGGGGCAAGCGGGCGGTGGCGCGGGAGCTGTTGCGGCGCCAAGCCGCAGTCGGGTGCCGGCCTGGAGGTTATTGATGAAGGTGATACTGGCTCAACCTCGCGGATTTTGTGCGGGGGTCGTGCGTGCCATCGAGATTGTCGAGCGGGCGCTGCAAAAATACGGCCCGCCGGTCTATGTGCGCCACGAAATCGTCCACAACAAGCACGTGGTCGAGAGCCTCAAGGCCAAAGGTGCGCATTTCGTCGAGGATCTCTCCGAGGTTCCGCCCAATGCAGTGACGATCTTCAGCGCTCATGGCGTCGCCAAGAGCGTCGAGGAGGAAGCCGCCGCGCGCGAGCTGCCGGTGCTCAACGCGACCTGCCCGCTGGTCACCAAGGTGCACAATCAGGGCAAGCGCTACGTCGGCCAGGGACGCCAGCTCATCCTCATCGGCCACGCCGGCCATCCCGAGGTCGAGGGCACGATGGGCCAGATCTCGGAGCCGGTGACGCTGGTGCAGACCGAGAGGGATGTCGACTCGCTCGAGATTCCGGCCGACACGCCGGTCGCCTATGTCACGCAGACGACGCTGAGCGTCGACGACACCCGCGGCATCATCGCCGCCTTGCATCGCCGGTTTACCGATATCGTCGGACCGGAGACCCGTGACATCTGCTACGCCACGCAGAACCGGCAGACCGCGGTTCGCGAACTCTCCAAGCTCGTCGACGTCATCCTCGTCGTCGGCGCCAAGAACAGCTCCAATTCCAACCGCCTGCGCGAGATCGGCAACGAGGCCGGCACGCCGTGCTACCTGATCGCCGACGGCAGCGAGCTGCAGCCGGATTGGTTCAACGGCGCCGACACCGTCGGCATCACCGCAGGTGCGTCCGCGCCCGAGGTGCTGGTCGAGGACGTCATCGACGGCCTGCGGCGACTCGGCCCGGTCGAGGTCAGCGAGCTGACCGGCCGGCAGGAGACGATCGAATTCCGCTTGCCGCCCGAGCTGACCGAGGGCCTCACCGCCGGCCGGGTGACGGCGAAAGTCTGATCGGCGCCGCTCCCCAACCACAACGACACAGAAGGAAAAGATCGTGGGTGTATCTCTACGACAGAAGGTCGCCGTCGGCTCTTACGTACTGCGGCAGCGGCTCGCCGGGCGCAAGCGCTATCCCCTCGTGCTGATGCTGGAGCCGCTGTTCCGCTGCAACCTTGCCTGCTTCGGCTGCGGCAAGATCGACTATCCCGACGCGATCCTGAACAAGCGCCTTTCGGTCAAGGAGTGCCTCGACGCGGTCGACGAGTGCGGCGCGCCGATGGTCGCAATCCCGGGCGGCGAGCCGCTGATCCACAAGGAGATCGGCGAGATCGTCAAAGGCATCGTGGCGCGCAAGAAATTCGTATCGCTGTGCACCAATGCGCTGCTTCTCGAAAAAAAGCTGCATCTGTTCGAGCCGTCGCCCTATCTGTTCTTTTCGGTGCATCTCGACGGCCTCAAAGAGCACCACGATAAATCGGTGTGCATGGAGGGCGGCTTCGAGAAGGCCGTCTCCGCCGTCAAGGCCGCGAAGGCCAAGGGCTTCGCCGTCAACGTCAACTGCACGATCTTCGACGGTCATCCGGCCGAGGACATCGCCGCCTTCCTCGACTTGACCGAGGAGCTCGGCGTCGGCGTCTCGATCTCGCCCGGCTACGCCTATGAGCGGGCACCCGATCAGCAGCACTTCCTCAATCGGCGCAAGACCAAGGAGCTGTTCCGCAGGGTATTCGCGCTCGGCAAGTTCAAGAACTGGAACCTCACCCATTCCAGCATGTTCCTCGACTTCCTCGCCGGCAATCAGGAATTCCACTGCACGCCGTGGGGCATGCCGACGCGCAACATCTTCGGCTGGCAGAAGCCGTGTTACCTGCTCGGCGAAGGCTACGCCAAGACGTTTGCCGAGCTGATGGAAACCACCGACTGGAATTTGTACGGCACCGGCCGCTACGAGAAATGCGCGAACTGCATGGCGCATTGCGGCTACGAAGCGACGGCGGCGGACGCGATGATGAAGCATCCGTTGCAGGCGGCGATGATCGCCTGGCGCGGCGTCAAGACCGAAGGCGAGATGGCGCCGGAAATCTCGCTCGCCGGCCAGCGGCCGGCGCAATATGTGTTCGACGGCCAGGTGCAGCAGCGCCTGTCGGAAATCCGCGCCGCCGAAGCGCGCGAAAAAGCGGCGAAGACGGCGTCGGCCACCGCCGCCTAGCGGCCGTCACAAGCCTGGGCCAGTCACAAGCTTGGGCAACCACGTGCCGAGCTGTCGGCGCCCGGCGCTGCGCTACATCCCGTACGCTGCCGCACGCGCGTTGCCGCGCTTGAGATTACGGTAGAGCGCCAGCGCCCAGAGCGGGAAGAATTTCGCATAGCCGTGGTAGCGCAGGTAGAAAACGCGCGGAAATCCGGTCGCGGTGTAGCGCGGCTCGTTCCAGAAGCCGTCGGCGCCCTGCGCCTCGGCGAGATATTTGATGCCGCGCGCGACTGCGGGATGATCGACCTCGCCGGCGGCCATGAGACCGAGCAGCGCCCACGCCGTCTGCGAGGCGGTCGACGGCGCGCGCTCATAGCCGTGGTAATCCAGCTTGTAGCTTGAGCCGTCTTCGCCCCAGCCGCCGTCGTCGTTTTGGATCGCCAGGAGCCAGCTCACCGCCTTGCGGAATTCCGGCGCCGCGTGATCGAGGCCGACGGCGTTGAGCGCGCACAGCACCGACCAGGTGCCGTAGATATAGTTCATGCCCCAGCGGCCATACCAGCTGCCTTCGGCCAGCTGCGTGCGGCGGAGATAATCGACGCCGCGCGCCACCGCAGGGCTGGTGGCCGCGGTCTCGCCGAACTGTGCGAGCATCGACAGGCAGCGCGCGGTGACGTCTTCGGTCGGCGGATCGAGCAGCGCGCCGTGATCGGCGAACGGGATGTTGTTGAGATAGTAGTATTCGTTGTCGGCGTCGAACGCGCCCCAGGCGCCGTTTGCGCTCTGCATCCCCAAAATCCATTCTCGGGCGGGTGCGAGGTTCGATTTGAAATCCCGCCGCCCTGAAAGATTCTGCAGGCGATCCATGGCCATGGCGACGACCGCCGTGTCGTCGACGTCCGGATAATGCGGGTTGGCATATTGGAAGGCCCAGCCGCCGGGCCGAAGATCGCCGCGCCGCGCGATCCAATCGCCGCGCACGTCGAGGATCTGTTTCGGGGCGAGCCAGTCTAATCCGCGCCGGACCTGCGCCGTAACCTTTTCGCCGCCGACTTCGAGGAGAGCGTGGCAAGTGAGCCCGGTATCCCAAACCGGCGAGACGCAGGGCTGGCAATAGGCCTCGTGCGCGTGCACTGTCAGAAGCTTCTCGATCGATTTACGGGCGATGGCGCGCTGCGGATGATCTTCCGGATAGCCAAGCACCGCGTACATCATCACGCTGTTCGCCATCGCCGGAAAGATCGCGCCGAGCCCGTCCTCGCCGTTGAGGCGCTCGCCCACCCAGGCAACGGCGCGATCGATCGCGCGCCGGCGGGTGCGCGCCGGAAAGTAGGGCTCAGCGGCGCGCAGCAGGTTGTCGACGCCGCGAAAGAACCAGAACCACGATGCCTTTTGCTGCGGCGCCTTAGGCGCCGGCCCGATGCTCTGCGGCGGTTCGAGAAAAAGCTCGTCGACGCGAACGGCTTTGGCGTTGCGCGCCCTGGGCTTCCTCGCCATCAGAACCAGCAGCGGAACGATGACGGTGCGGCTCCAATACGAGATCTTGTCGAGATGGAACGGAAACCATTTCGGCAGCAGCATGATCTCGACCGGCATCATCGGCACCGCGCGCCACGGGATGAATCCGAACAGCGCCAGCATGATCCGCGTGAATACGTTGGCACGGGCAGCACCGCCGCGGGCGTGCAGCGCCTCACGCGCACGGCGCATGTGGTCGGCATCGACCGAATCGCCGATCATCTTAAGCGCAAAATAGGCCTTGACCGTCGCGCCGACGTCGAGGTCGCCATCCTGGAACTGCGGCCAGCCGCCATGCGTGCCCTGGGTCCGGCGCAGATAGACCGCGATCTTGGCTTCAAGCGCGGCATCGACCGGCTCGCCGAGATAGTGCCTCAGCAGCACGTATTCGGCGGGAATGGTGGCGTCGGCCTCGAGCTCGAACACCCAATGGCCGTCGGGCTGCTGGCGCGAGAGCAACGCCTGCGTCGCCGCCGCGATACTTTGTTCGAGGGCAGGGTCAAGCGGGCGCGCCGCCGTCGCGCGCACCGCAGTCTCGCCATGCCGTTCGAGGGTGTCTTCGATCATGATAGCTTCGCGATCACCTCAGCAGCGCGATTGCCGGAGCGGATCGCGCCTTCGATGGTAGCCGGCAGGCTGGTGTCTGTCCAATCGCCGGCGAGAACAAGATTGCGCCATTGCGTTGCGGCGCCGGGACGTCTGGCGTCCTGCGCCGGCGTCGCGGCGAATGTGGCGCGGCGCTCGCGCACGATCTGCCACGGCGGCAGCGCCGCGGGCAAGCCGGTTACGTGCGCAACCTCGCACCAGATCGTCTTCGCCAGCTCTTCGCGCGGCGTGTCGACGAGGCGGTCGCCGGCGCTGATGGTGACAGAGATGCGGCCGGGAAACGCGAAGATCCACTCCACCGTCGCATTGAGCACGCCGAGCATCGACGGCATCACCGGCGGCGGATCGATGCGGAAATGCGCGTTGACGATAGCGCGAAACTCGGTCGGCGTGGCAAGGTCGCCGACCAGCGGCGCCGCGGCGTAGGGCGGGACCGCGAGGACGACCGCGTCATCGGTGTTGAGCGCGATATTGTCGTTGCCGAAATAGAGCGTCTCGACGCGGTCGCGGCCATAGCGCATCGAGCGGAGCTGATGTTCCATGCGGATGACGGCACCGCGCTGCGCCAACAGGGCAAGCGCCGGTTCGATGAGGGTCGAGCCCAGTCCCTCGCGCGCGATCAGCGGCCGGCAGGCGCGCCCGCCGACGGCGAGCGTCTCGCGAATGACCGCGGCTGCAAGTCGCGCCGATCCCTGCGGCGGATCGATGTTCAGCGCGGCGAGAAGCAGCGGCTCGACCAGTCGCCGGTAGACCGTGCCCTCGCAGGCGATGACTTCGCCGACCGCCTTGCCGGCGGGCGGCCAGAGCAGTTGCGCCATCGGCGCATAGTCGAGCGCCCGCGTTCCCGGCACCCGCCGGCCTGGATCGAAGATCCAGAACGGAATTGGGCCGTCATTGAAGCGCAACGTCCAGCGCTCCCCGCTCGCCAGATCGACGAAGGAGAATTCCGCCGCCGGCGGGCCGACAAGACGACGCTCGGCTCCGATGGTGCGCAGATAGTCGAGCGCCGCGCGATTGCCCGAGAGCAGGAGATGGTTGCCGTTGTCGATGGTCATGCCGAGCGCGGCGTCATGATAGGACCGACAACGGCCGCCGGCGAATGCGGTCGCCTCATGCACGACGACGACGCGCCCGCCGGCCCGGCTCAGCCGCACCGCGGCGGAAAGGCCGGCGAGGCCGGCGCCGATGATGTGCACCGTCGCGTTCATCAGAAGATCCGCATCACACCAGGTTGCGCAGCACGATCAGAACAAGCCTCATCCGCGGCAGGCGGACCTTGTTGCGCGGCGGCGCAAAGCCGCGCGTGATCAGCAGTTCCAGGATCATGTGGTAGGCCTCGCCCATGATCCGCGGGGCGCGCACGACGCGGCGCGGGCTTTGCGCCATGATCGCATCGGCCTTGCGGAATTCGGCCTGCGCCAGTTCGACGATGACGGCACAGGCCTCGGAAAGCATCGGGTTTGCCAGCACGTCGGCCGGATCGGCGCTGATGATGCCGACGCCGCGCAGGGTCTCGCGCGGCAGATAGAGCCGGCCCATGGCGGCGTCCTCATCGAGATCGCGCAAGATATTGGTGAGCTGCAGCGCGCGCCCAAGGTGATGCGCGAGCGCGAAGCCGGGCTCCCGGGCCATGCCGAACACGCGCACCGACAGGCGCCCGACGGCGCAGGCGACGCGGTCGCAATAGAGGTCGAGCGTCGGCCGGTCCGGCGCACGGATATCGGCGATGACGTCCATCTCCATGCCATCGATAATGGCGATGAAGTCCTCGCGTTTGAGATCGAACTGACGCACCGCCGCGGCGAGGCCGAGAAGGTGCGGCGGCGGCGTGCCGGCATAGACGGCGTCGACGGCGAACCGCCAGTCCGCCAGTTGGCGGCGTCGGGCATCGCGCGGGCCCGGATCATCGGCGATGTCGTCCACCGCGCGGCAGAACGAATAGATCTCGAACATCGCCTCGCGCTGGGGGCGCGGCAGGATGCGCATGCCGGTATAGAACGAGCTGCGGGAGGCGCGCTCGGCCGCCTGGGTGGGCTTGTTCACTCAAGCGCCCCGCGGCTTGTGCGCGGCGGCGGCAAAGCGGCGGCCGAGGCGCCGCGACGCGGCACCGAGAATCCCGACAAGCGTCAGGCCGGCGACGGCAGGCAGCCGCAAATGCACGCGCTCGCTCAGCGGGTCGCGCGTCATCAGGATGCGCGTGAGCCGATGCGCCAGCGTGTTGATGATCGAGACTTCGAGCGACAAGCGCAGATCGTGGATCAGGGCCGGAAAGATGTCGCTCTCGCTCAGCAATCGTTCGGTCCGCTCGGCGAGCCGGTGCAGACAGCCGAGCAACGCCGGCGAGGCGCGCGGTTCGCGCAGCGCCTCGACCCCGATCCCGCGCGCGTCGAGCGCGTCGAGCGGAATATAGACCCGGTCGAGGTTGAGATAGTCGCTTCGGCAGTCCTGCAGATGATTGATGATCTGCAGGGCGGCGCACAGCGCATCGTTCGCCGGCCACACCGAACGGCTTTCCCCGTGCACGTCGCAGACGAAGCGGCCGACCGGCATCGCCGACAGCGAGCAATAACCGATGAGATCGTCCCAATCGCGATAGCGCAGCTTGGTCACGTCGATCTTGAACGCAGCGAGCAGATCCTGCGCGTGTCGCGGCGACAGATTGCGCTCGGCGAGCGCATCGCGCAGGCGCACGGCGACGGCATCGGCGTCGCTTGCGCCGGTCAGCCCGTCATCGAGGCGATCGAGCAGGCTCAGTTTCGCCTGCGGCTCAAGCTCGGCATGATCGGCAATGTCGTCGGCGGTGCGCACGAAATTATAGAACGCCAAGATCAAATTGCGGTGGCGCGGATGAATGAGCCAAGAGGCCACCGGAAAATTCTCATCCCGGTGGCCCTTGCCGGACCGCAATGCGCTCGCGTCGTTCATGGCGAGTCCGAAACCTTGCCGTCGAGGCCGGCCTGGGCGCGGCCCTTCCACATGCCGCCGCGTCCGCGCGCATGCTGATAGGCGGAATCAACCGTGAACGCCATATAGGCCGCCGCAATCGCCGGCAGCGCCAGGCCCCAGACCCACGATACGCCATAAAACAGCAGCGTCGGCTGGAATGCCGTGGCCATTAGGAGCCATGCAGCAATCCCGAGGAGACGCGCCAAGCCGCCGGCGAAGACGGCGAGCGCCAGCGGCGCAAGATAAGTCACGGCCAATCCCAGCACCGTCGCGGCCAGCAGAAGCGGTGAATAGCGAAGCTGCGCATAGGCGGTGCGCGAGACCATGCGGCGGATGTCGCCCACCGCCGGGTAGGCGCGGATGCTGCGCACGCGCTCGGTCAATCCGATCCAGATCGGACCGTGCGCCTTGAGCGCCTTCGCCAGCGCGCAATCGTCGATCAAGGCGCCGCGGATCGCCGCCATGCCACCCGCCGCGCGAAGCGCATCGCGGCGCACCAGCATGCAGCCGCCGGCGGCCGCCGCGGTAGCGCGTCGCGGATTGTTCGCGAAGGCGAACGGGTAGAGCATCTGGAAGAAGAAGATAAAGGCCGGGACGAACATGCGCTCGGCCGGGCTCACGCAGCGCAGCTTCGCCATCAGCGAGCTGAGCACGTAACCGCCAGAGGCGGCGCGCCCGGCCAGCCTACGGACGGCGTCCGCGTCATAGACGATGTCGGCATCGGTAAACAACAGGTAGGCCGGCGGCTGCGGCGCAGCCTCGGCCAACTCGACCCCCTGATGCTGGGCCCATAATTTGCCGGTCCACCCCGATGGCAGCGCGCGACCCGACAACACGGTTAGGCGCCGGGTCGCGCCAAGCGCCGTGGCGGCGTCGCGGGCGACCTGCGCTGTGGCATCGCTGCTCTCGTCGTCGACCACGATCACGGCCAGGCTGCCCGCGTAATCCTGGCGCAGCAGCGAGGTGACCGCCTCGCCGATCGATGCGGCCTCGTTGCGCGCCGGAACAATTGCGGTGATCGGCGGCCACGGGCCCCGCCCCAATGGCGGGCCGTCATCGCGCTCGCGGGCGAGCCAGAAAGCGCCGCGCGCCGCCACAAGATAGAGCCAGATTGCGAGCACCATTGACGCTGCAAGGTCGTTGGCCACAGATAGTCCTTGGCTGCTCAAAAAGGGGGCTTCCATTCACCAATTTGCGAACCGGACCGCTCCGGCCGGAGGGCTCTCGTTATCCTGTAAGTATAAGGCCTTAAAGCAAAAGCGGCGAATGCCGAAGCGCCGGATAACAAAACAATGAACGCAAAGATTAGTTCTTTCGCGGAGCGCCTCGACGGCATCGCCAAGGACATCGAGGATCTGCTTGATCGGCTGGTTTCGGCGAGCCCGGTCGAAGGCGAGATCAGCCGGCCGGCGCGCCTCGTCGAGGCGATGCGCCATGCCAGCCTGAATGGCGGCAAGCGCTTCCGTCCGTTCCTCGTGGTGGAATCTGCGGCATTGTTCGACGTGCCGCGTCAGCGCGCCTTGATGGCCGGTGCGGCGCTCGAATGCGTGCATTGCTATTCGCTCGTTCACGACGACCTGCCGGCGATGGATGACGACGCGCTGCGGCGCGGCCGGCCGACTACCCACAAGGCGTTCGACGAGGCGACCGCGATCCTCGCCGGCGACGGGCTTCTCACCTTTGCATTCGATATCCTGTCGCGGCCGCAGACCCATCCCGATGCGGCCGTGCGGGTCAAGCTTGTCAATGCGCTCGCGCGGGCAGCCGGTCTCGGCGGCATGGCGGGCGGTCAGATGCTCGATCTCGCCGCGGAGGGTCGCTTCAGCGGTGGCGGCCCGCAGCGCCTCGGCGAGCCTGAGGTGCGCACCTTGCAGGCGATGAAGACCGGCGCACTGCTCCGCTTTGCCTGCGAGGCCGGAGGCATTCTGGGCTCGGCAACCGCTGCCCAGCGCGCGGCGTTGGTGCGCTACGGTTTGGCGGTCGGCCAGGCGTTCCAGATCGCCGACGATCTTCTCGATCTCGAGGGCGACCCGGCTCTGGTCGGCAAACAGACCGGCAAGGACGCGCAGGCCGGGAAGGCAACGATAGTCGGCATTCTCGGCGGGCCCGGCGCAAGGGCGCGGCTCAGCGAACTTATCGCCGAAGCCGAACGGGCGCTGGCGCCGTTCGGAACCGCTGCCGCGGTGCTAATCGCCGGCGCCAAATTTGTCGCCGATCGGCACGCGTAAGGTAGCCGGCAACCGTGGATTGGTAACGGAGGGACCGC
>JASHXX010000039.1 GCA_030043335.1 Xanthobacteraceae bacterium | reverse complement strand
TGATCAATTTCGATTTCTGAGGCCGCGCCGTGCACGACCTGGTCGACCAGCTGCTGGACCCGAAATTGCTTACCGCGGTGTTCGCGGCGATCGCCGCCGGGGCGACGGTGCTCACCCTAGCGATGCCCTATGTCGTCAACGATGCGCTGCCCAAGCGGATGAAGGCGGTCGCGCTCGAGCGCGAGAAGATCCGCCAGCGCGAGCGCGAACGATTGGCGGCCGGCGCCGGCAAGGTGACGCTGCGGCAGTCGCCGAAAGGCTACATGAAGACGATCGTCGAAAACTTCAATCTCAGCAAATGGGTCGGCCAGGAGGAGGCGCGCACGATGCTGGTGCAGGTCGGCTATCGCGGCCAGGCGCCCTACGTGACCTATCTGTTCTTCCGCATGGTGATGCCGGTGGCGACGCTGGCCTTTGCGGTCATCTACGTCTACTTCGTGCTCAATCTCGATCAGCCGGCGCTGATCAAGATCGGCATCTCGATCGGCGCGGCCTATTTCGGCATGATCAGCCCCAACCTTTTCCTCCGCAACAAGATCCAGCGGCGCCAGCTTTCGATCAAGCGGGCGTTTCCGGATGCGCTCGATCTGCTGTTGATCTGCATCGAATCCGGAATGTCGATCGAGGCGGCGTTCCGCAAGGTCAGCGAGGAAATCGGATCGCAGTCGGTCGCGCTCGCCGAGGAGCTCACGCTGACGACAGCGGAGCTGTCCTATTTGCAGGACCGCCGCCAGGCCTACGAAAACCTGACGCGCCGCACCGGGCTCGAGGGTGTCAAAGCCGTCTGCCTCGCGCTGCAGCAGGCGGAACGCTACGGCACGCCGCTCGGCACGGCGATGCGGGTGATGGCGCAGGAGAATCGCGACATGCGCATGTCCGAGGCTGAGAAGCGGGCCGCCGCGCTGCCGCCGAAGCTCACGGTGCCAATGATCCTTTTCTTCCTGCCGGTGCTGTTCGTGGTCATTCTCGGCCCGGCCGCGATCCGGGTGATGGCGCTGCACTAGACGTCATGCGCGACGCCGATCTTCGCGCAGCATGCCCGGCCTCGTGCCGGGTATGTGCGTCTTGAGACGAAGCAAGATCAAAAGCGGGGACGGCCGGTCAGGCCGGCCTGACGGATGATCAGCCAGAGCCGTTCGCGGTGCGCGCGGCGCGCCTTGGATTTGGCGCATCGTTGCGGCGCGCCAGCATCTGGCGCAGATAGGCGGCGTTGGCAGCGGCCTCTTCCGGCGGCAGATCGGCGCGCGCAATCGTTTCCGCCTCGGCGAAACGGCCCTGCAGGCCGACGACGAGTGCAAGGTTCTGCCGTACGCGCGGATCGACCGGCGGGTGCGCCGCCGCCCGGCGAAGCGTCGCCTCTGCGTTCGGCAAGTCCTTCGCCAATGCATAAGAGAGCCCGAGATTGGAAAGGACCGACGGCTCGTCCGGGACCATCTTGAGCGCGGTCAGGTAGTAGCGCTGGGCGTCGGCGTGCCGGCCCATCTGGTCGAGCACGGCGCCTTGCGCCGAGAGAATGTGCCAATCGGGCTGGTCTGGCGAGTGGGCGCGCTCGAGCACTTGGAGGGCCTGATTATAGTCGCCGGCCTCGGCGAGCGCCCGCCCATAGGCCCCGAGCACGGTCTTGTCGCGTGGATTCTCCATCGAAACCCGTTCCAGCACGGCGACCGCCTGGGCGCGCTGGCCGGTGGCCCGCAGCGCCTGTGCATAGTGCAGAGCCACGTCGAGATTCTTGGGATCGGCGCGATATTGCTGCGAATAGAGCGCGACGTCGTGCCGCCAGTCGGATTCGGAGCGTTCGGAAGACGCGATCGGCAACGCGGCGGTCGTCTGCGTCGTCTCGCATCCTGTGGCTGTCGCGGCGACGGCAAGCAGGAGCGCCGTCGAGGCGAACAGGCGGGCAGGGCGGGGTCGGGTCGAACGCATCTTGATCGCTGACAGGATCGGCGCCACGGCGCGGGAGCGCGCGGCCGCCGGGGCATGCTCTAGCATTAGACCGTTAACCCTAATGTCAGGTTAACGCCGCGGATGCGGCAAAAAAGAGAGGCCGGCTGCGGTCAGGCGGGGACGGGGGCCGCTGGGGCGCGGCTCTCGAGCACATAGCTCGAGGTATCGCCCTTCGGCCGCTCGCCGGCGATGGCGTGGCCTTCGACCATGTAGTGCACGGCCTCGGCGATGTTGGTGGCGTGGTCGCCGACCCGTTCGATGTTCTTGGCGCAGAACAGGTGATGGATGCACATCGAGATCGTGCCGGGATCTTCCATGGTGTAGGTCAGCAATTCACGGAACAGCGATACGTAGAGCGCGTCGACCTCCCTGTCGCCCTGCCAGACTTGCAGCGCCTTTACCGGGTTGCGGTCGACGAAGCTGTCGAGCACCGCGGCGAGCTGCGACACGACCAGCGTCGCCATGTGCCGCAGCCCGCGCATCAGGGTGCGCTGCGAGCTCTCGCCGCTCACCGCGATGACGCGCTTGCCGATGTTCTTGGCCAGGTCGCCGATCCGCTCGAGATCGTTGGCGATGCGCAACATCGCCACCAGCGCGCGCAGATCGATCGCCATCGGCTGCCGCAGCGCGATGGTCGCGACCGCCTTCTCCTCGATCTGCCGCTGCAGGTCGTCGACGGTGGCGTCGGCGGCTATCACCTGGCGCGCCAGCGTAACGTCGCGGCGCGACAGCGCCTCGATCGCATCGGCGACCTGCTTCTGCGCAAAGCCGCCCATCTGCGCGACCAGCTGTGTGAGCTTGGTAAGGTCGTTATCGAAGACTCGCGTGGTGTGTTCGGAAACGATCATGGCGCTGTCATTGGCGATGGCGTCGCTGCCCACGCCGTCGGGCACGTTGACGATTCCGGATCCGAGTTTCTCGATCGCCCGGGCTTCGCGGCTTGTCGCAAGGAAACGACGAAGAGTGGCCCATCGACTCACAACGCGGGCTGCACCGGCCGCTACCGCAACCCCTACCGCCGGCAAACGCCGCGAATCCAATGCCTTATGATCCTACGATTCGTGCGTGACGAACCGATGACAGTCACGGAATACCGCGTGTCATAACAGTCACACCGACGCACCGATAATGAGCAGGCCGATTCGGACGGCGAATTGGCGCGCGCGCCTGCCGCGCCGGCAGCTTCGGCGAAGGGAACCGCAGCGATGGCCGAAGCCATGGTCGAAGCGATCGGCACCGCCGGCGCGGTTCTCACCACGGTGTGCTGGCTGCCGCAGGCGATCAAGATCATCCGCGAGCGCGACACCCGGGCGATCTCGCTTTCGGGTACGACGCTGTGCGTCGTCGGCGTGCTGCTCTGGCTCGTCTACGGTCTCGCCCTTCTCGATCGGCCGTTGATCGGGTCGAGCCTCGTCACCTTCGCGATCACCTCGATCATCCTGGCGCTCAAGATCCGCCATGGCTGACGGGCACCCGCCGCTCAGGTCAGCACCCGCACCGGCTTGCCGTCGAGGAAAGCGCGGATGTCGTCGACCATGCCGCCGAAGAAGGCGCGATAATTCTGCTCGACCACGTAGCCAAGATGCGGTGTGAGCACGACGTTGTCGAGCTTGCGCAGCGGGTGCTCGATCGGCAGCGGCTCGATATCGAACACGTCGAGGCCGGCGCCGGCGATCCGCCCTTCACGCAGGGCCGAAATCAGCGCCGCCTCCACGACGATGGGGCCGCGCGAGGTGTTGATGAGATACGCGCTCGGCTTCATCAGCGCGAGTTCAGCGGCGCCGATCAGGCCGCGCGTGCGCGGCGACAGCTGCAGGTGGATCGACAGAAAATCGGCGCGGCGGAACAGATCTTCGCGGCCGACATATTCGACGTCGGCCGCCTTGCACTTCTCGGGCGTGAGGTTCTGGCTCCAGGCGATCACGCGCATACGAAACGCCTGCCCGATCTGCGCCATCTGGCTGCCGAGCTTGCCGAGGCCGAGCAGGGCGAGCGTCATGCCTTCAAGATCGAGCCCGATCGTCGTCTGCCAGACGGCGCCGGCCCTCAGCCGCGCGTTCTCGTAGCCGATCCGGCGCGCCAGATCGAGCATCAGGCCGGTGGCGATCGCGGCGGTGGCGCTGCCGAAGGCCGGCGTGCCGCAAACGACAACGCCGCCGGCTCGGGCCGCCTCAAGATCGATAGAGGCGTTGCGCATGCCGGTCGTGATCAGAAGCTTGAGTTCAGGCAGCGCCTCGAACACCGCGCGCGGGAACGCGGTACGCTCGCGCATGGCGCAGACGATGGCGAATCGCTCAAGCGCAGCGACGACCTTGTCGGCGGAGCCGAGGTGCTCCTTGAACACCTCGATCTCGACATCGGCCGCGACTTTCGACCAGTCGGCCATCGCGAGCGCGACGTTCTGATAGTCGTCGAGAATGGCGCAACGAAGCGGCATGCCTCCCACCCTCCCCAACCGGCGTCAAAGCCGTCTCACAACGGCTTGTGGATGACAAGGGAGGTCCGTGGTAGCGGCGAGGAGAGCCGCGAGTCGCGTGGCGGCGCGTTAGAGGCGCGCCTCGGCCGCGGCGGGGAGTTCGCGGGCGGCCGCCTCGACCGGATCGGCGTGCTTGGCGAGGCATTTCGGGCCGGGCCCGCGCATATAGTGAAGTTCCGGCCGGTAGGGGTCGAACGGGCCCTCGAAGGTCCGCTGCAGTTCGCGAACAGCTTTGGCGAGATTGCGCCACATGACACGCTCCCTCTGAGCCTTCCGGGCGGCGCTCCTTTGGGAACCCGTTCCAGCGTCGCGCCGCCTATTGGTCGGGCCCGCGAAGCGAAGGGTTCAAACGCCCATTGAAGAAATTTTCGGCGGAAGATGATTAAAAATTGTTGCGACTTGTTCGCCTGAGCGCGGCAAATGTGATCAGACTTTACGAAGCTTTACCGCGGTCGCGGAAACGGCGAACCCGGCGGCTCGTCCTCGCCCTCGCGGGCACGCGGCCTGGCCGCACGCCTTGCCGCGCTTGCCGTCAGCCCCCGGCGTCGCTACATCAGCGCCAGTTTTCCCGAAATGTGCGCCGTTGCAGTCGCGCCTTCTCCCGATCAGGCGGAGGCCGGACGGCGCCGAACAAGAGAGCAGGGCGTCGAGCCTGAAGCCCAATGGCGCGTCAATTCATCTACCACATGCAGGGGCTCTCCAAGACCTATCCCGGCAACCGCAAGGTCCTGGAGGACATCAACCTGTCGTTCTATCCCGACGCCAAGATCGGGGTGCTCGGCGTCAACGGCGCCGGCAAATCGACGCTGCTGCGGATTATGGCGGGCATCGAGAAGGAGTTTTCCGGCGAAGCCTGGGTCGCCGAGGGCGCTCGCGTCGGCTACCTGCCGCAGGAGCCGCAGCTCGATGCGACGAAATCGGTGCGCGAGAACGTCATGGAGGGTGTCGCGCCGCAGAAGGCGGTGCTCGAGCGCTATAACGAGCTCGCCGCGAACTATTCCGACGAAACCGCCGACGAGATGACCAAGCTCCAGGACGAGATCGAAGCCAAGGGGCTGTGGGACCTCGATTCCAAGGTCGATCAGGCCATGGACGCGCTGCGCTGTCCGCCCGATGACGCCGACGTGGCCAAGCTCTCCGGCGGCGAGCGGCGGCGCGTGGCGCTGTGCCGGCTCCTCCTCGAGCAGCCCGAGCTGCTGCTGCTCGATGAGCCGACCAACCACCTCGACGCCGAGTCGGTGATGTGGCTCGAGGGCCACCTGCGCAATTATCCGGGCGCGATCCTCATCGTCACCCACGACCGCTACTTTCTCGACAACGTCACCGGCTGGATTCTCGAGCTCGACCGCGGCCGCGGCATTCCCTATCAGGGCAATTACTCGTCATGGCTGGGGCAGAAGCAGAAGCGGCTCGAGCAGGAGGGCCGCGAGGAGGAGGCGCGCCAACGCACCCTCGCCCGTGAGCAGGAATGGATCGCCGCTTCGCCGCGGGCGCGGCAGGCGAAATCCAAGGCGCGCTACGAGCGCTACGAGGAACTGTTAAAGAAGGCCGGCGAGAAGCAGACCCAGGCCGCGCAAATCGTCATTCCGGTCGCCGAGCGGCTCGGGCAGAACGTCATCGACTTCGAGCATCTGCGCAAGGGCTTCGGCAACAACCTGCTGATCGATGATCTCACCTTCCGCCTGCCGCCGGGCGGCATCGTCGGCATCATCGGCCCGAACGGCGCCGGCAAGACGACGCTGTTCCGCATGATCACCAAGCGGGACAAGCCCGACGACGGCACGATCGCGATCGGCGAGTCGGTGCATCTCGGCTATGTCGACCAGTCGCGCGACAGCCTCGACGGCAAGAAGAGCGTCTGGGAGGAGATTTCCGGCGGCCTCGACCAGCTCCAACTCGGCAAGCGCGAGGTCAACTCGCGCGCCTATTGCGCGGCGTTCAACTTCAAGGGCGCCGACCAGCAGAAGAA
>JASHXX010000329.1 GCA_030043335.1 Xanthobacteraceae bacterium | reverse complement strand
TCGACCCCCAGCAAGGCAAGCCCGGACGCGAGCACGGTCACGACGCCTTGTACAAGCACCAGCCGAGCTACGGTCAGTTGTCGATCATTCTGTATAATGAAGCGTAAATGTGGCGATGCGTTGCCAAGCGTCCATAAAGCATGAAATTCGCTGGCTAAATCGAACAAATAGAACGCGATTCGGTGCGGCTCATGGGCTGCCGAGGCAGCCTCGACGATGCGCGGATAAAGCGCGATGCGACGCATCAGCGCAAGCTCCGCCGGATCAGAAAGCCGCTCCAGCCTCGCCTCGTCCAGCGCCGCCGGGTGGGTGAAATCGACCGGCAGGTCGGCAAAGGCGGCGCGCGCGTTGCGGAAAACGGACTGGCCCCGGGCATGGCCATATTGCACATAGAACACCGGATTGTCGCGCGATTGTTCGATGACTTTGGCGAGATCGAAGTCGAGCACCGCGTCATTCTTGCGAAACAGCATCATGAAGCGCACAGCGTCGCGCCCGACTTCATCCACGACCTCACGCAGGGTCACGAACTCCCCGGCGCGCTTCGACATTTTGACCGGCTCGCCGGCACGCAGCAGCTTTACGAGCTGAATGAGTTTCACGTCGAGATCGGTCTTGCGATCGCTCAACGCCGCCACCGCCGCCTGCATGCGTTTGACGTAGCCGCCATGATCGGCGCCCCAGACATCGATGAGGACGCGAAAGCCGCGCTCCAGCTTGCTGCGATGATAGGCGATGTCGGAGGCAAAGTAGGTGTAGGAGCCGTCCGACTTCATCAGCGGGCGGTCGACATCGTCGCCGAATGCGGTCGAGCGGAACAGCGTCTGCTCGCGGTCCTCCCAATCTTCGACCGGCGCTCCCTTCGGCGGCGGCAGCCGGCCCTCGTAGACGTAGCCGCGGTCGCGCAGCCAATCGATCGTTGCGGCGACGAGATCGGCATCGCCATGCAGCAGCGATTGCTCGGAAAAGAAAACTTCGTGCGTGATATTGAGCGCGGCGAGATCGTCGCGAACCATGACCATCATGACCCCGACGGCGACGTCGCGGACAATCGGCAACCACTCCGCTTCGGGCCGGTCGCGCAGCGCATTTCCGAATTCAGCGGCGAGTGCCGATCCGACTGCTTTCAGATAGTCGCCGGGATAAAGCCCCTCGGGGATTGCACCGACGTTTTCCCCCAGCGCCTCGCGATAGCGCAGGTAAGCCGACCGCGCCAGCACGTCGACCTGCGCGCCAGCATCATTGACGTAATATTCGCGCGTGACATTGAAGCCGGTGAAGGCGAGGAGATTGGCGAGCGCGTCGCCGAACACGGCGCCGCGGCCGTGGCCGATATGCATCGGTCCAGTCGGATTGGCCGAGACATATTCGACGTTGACCGGCGCGCCGTGACCGATGTCGCTTGAGCCGTAGCGCGAACCGAGCCGCACGGCATTGCGCAGCGCTCCGCTCCATGCCGCGGGCTTGAGCGTCAGATTGATGAAACCGGGCCCGGCGACATCGACCTTGCCGACGAGCTCGTCGGCGCGAAGCTTTTCCGCGATCGTCTCCGCGAGCTCGCGCGGCTTCTTGCCGGCATCCTTGGCAAGCACCATGGCTGCGTTGGTCGCCATGTCGCCATGCGCCGGATCGCGCGGCGGCTCGACCGCAATGCGCGACTGGTCGATCTCGGCCGGCAAAACACCGGCCGCGATCAATTCATCGTTCGCGCGGTGAACACGATCGAGCATTTCGGCGAAGATGTTATGCGCGAGCATGGAATCCGGCATTGCGGCGCCGACTTCGGGCGCCGGGCGCCTAACGCAATTCCGGCGTCGAGTCAAAAAGCCGCGCGTGTTCGGCGAGCGCATAGCGGTCGGTCATGCCGGCGATGAAATCGGCGATGCGGCGGGCGCGCGCCGCATCGTCGAAGCCGCCGAGCCCTTGTCGCCACTCCTGCGGCAGCTCTTCGGGATCGGCGTCATAGCGCGCGAACAGGTCGCGCACCACGCTTGCGGCTTCGTCCATGACGCGCATGACCCGGGCGTGACGGTACATGTGGGACTTGAGGAAGTCCTTGATCTCCCGATCGGCTTCGCCGATCGGGAGCGAGAAGCCGGCGACCGCCGAGTCCGCTAGACGCACCGCGTCCGCTGAAGCAGGCGCAAGCGCGGCGAGCCGGCGGCCGGTCTCGGCGACGACATCCTCGATCAGCAGCCCAATGAGCCGGCGGATGAACTCGTGCACCAGGCGGCCGGCCTCGAGGCAGGGATAGGCGGCGCGGATATCGGCAACGATTTTCCGCGGCAGCGCGAGAGCGGCGATGTCGTCGAGGGCAAACAGATCGGCGCGCAGGCCGTCGTCGATGTCGTGGGCGTCATAGGCGATATCGTCGGCGACCGCGGCGACTTGCGCCTCGACGCCGGGGAAGCTCCACAGCTGCAGGTCCTGAAGCTTTGCATATTGCAGAATCGTCTCAGGGATGCCGTGGGTGCGGTAGCGCTCGAGCGGCCGGCCCGCCCGATCGGTCAGCGGACCGTTGTGCTTGACGAGGCCCTCGAGCGTCTCCCAGGTCAGATTGAGCCCGTCGAACGTCGGATAGTGGCGCTCGAGCGCGGTCACTACCCGCAAGGTCTGCGCGTTGTGATCGAAGCCGCCGAAGGCGGCGAGCCGCTCATCGAGCGCGCGCTCGCCGGCATGGCCGAACGGCGGATGGCCGAGATCATGGGCGAGCGCCAGCGCCTCGGCGAGATCCTCGTCGAGCGCGAGCGAGCGGGCGAGCGCGCGGGCGATCTGCGCAACTTCGAGCGTATGAGTGAGACGCGTGCGGTAGTGATCGCCCTCGTCGAACACGAACACCTGGGTCTTGTGCTTGAGGCGCCGAAAAGCGGTCGAGTGGATGATACGGTCGCAGTCGCGGCGGAACGGGCTGCGGCCCTTGCTGGGCGGCTCGGGGTGAAGCCGCCCCCGGCTCGCTCCCGGATCGCACGCATAGGGCGCCCGGGCGGCTTGAACTTCAATCGCCATCTGCTTGTCCGGACTTCACAATTCAGCTTCGCCAATTGACCTTAACCTGCGACGCACTTAACTATCGCGGTGGTGCCGTGGCAATCACTGCGATGCCCGGCTCAAGAGGACTATGCCGGCTATGTCGCCCAACATCACCGTGACCGAGCGCGCGGCGCGCAAGATCGGCGAAATTCTTCGCCGCGAGCCTGCGGGCACCATGTTGCGCGTCAGCGTCGAGGGCGGCGGCTGCTCCGGCTTCCAGTACAAATTCGACACCGAGCGCGCCAAGGCCGATGACGACGTGGTGATCGAGAAGAGCGGCGCCACCGTGCTCATCGATCCGGTCTCGGTCAACTACATGGCCGGCGCCGAAATCGACTTCGTCGATGACCTGATCGGCTCGGCCTTCAAGGTGAACAATCCACAGGCCACCGCGTCCTGCGGCTGCGGCACCAGTTTCGCGCTATAGGCATGATCCCGAAAAGTGGACTTCCGGTTTTCGGATCAGATCATGCCCACGAACATGATCCCGAAAAGTGGACTTCCGGTTTTCGGATCAGATCTCAGATCATGCCCGCGAACACGATCCCGAAAAGTAGACTTCCGGTTTTCAGATCAGATCATGCTCCGCTGAAATGAAACTCTAGCCCGTGCGCATCGCCACCTGGAACGTCAATTCGATCAAGCAGCGCCTCGACTCGGCGCTCGCCTGGCTTGCCGAGCGCAATCCCGACATTGTCTGCCTACAGGAGACCAAATGCGTCGATGACGGCTTCCCGCGCGAGCCGTTCGAGGCGCTGGGCTATAATGTCGCCGTGCACGGCCAAAAGACCTTCAACGGCGTCGCGCTGTTTTCCAAATTTCCCTTCGACGAGGTCAGCAACGGCCTCCCAGGCGACGACGAAGACGATCACGCCCGCTTCATCGAGGCCGTGGTGTCTACCG
>JASHXX010000328.1 GCA_030043335.1 Xanthobacteraceae bacterium | reverse complement strand
GATCCTCAATGCCGGCGGCGGCTATCATGTATTGTTAGCGGGGATGGAGCGGATCTCCGTCGATCTCGGCCAGTTCGTGCTCACGGGGGAACCCGTGGCGGTGATGGGCAGCGGATCGCAGGTGTCTGCGGCGGTGGCGACCAGGTCCAAGCAACCTGTGCTTTACGTGGAGTTTCGCAAGGACGGGACTCCGATCGATCCCAGCCCGTGGTGGGCAACAAACGAAGGCGAAAAGGTTCGCGGATGATGCGCAAAACTTCCCTCATTCTCCTCGGTGCAATCGCGGGAGCCGGGCTCACGCTGTTGGCGACACAGCCCCACTCGGTATTGCTCGGATCGAGCGCGAAAGCGGCGGCATCGGATACCTACCGGCAGCTCAATCTGTTCGGCGACGTGTTCGAACGCGTGCGCGCCGATTACGTCGAGAAGCCCGACGATAGCAAGCTTGTCGAATCGGCAATCAACGGCATGCTGGCCGGGCTCGACCCGCATTCGAGCTACATGGACCCGAAGAGCTTCCGCGACATGCAGGTGCAGACCCGCGGGGAATTCGGCGGCCTCGGCATCGAAGTCACTATGGAAGACGGGCTGGTGAAGGTGGTGGCGCCGATCGACGAAACCCCGGCGGCCAAAGCCGGCGTGATGGCAAACGACATCATCACCCATCTCGACGACGAGGCGGTGCAGGGTCTCACGCTCAATCAGGCCGTTGAGAAGATGCGCGGCCCGGTCAACACCAAGATCAAGCTGCGCATCATGCGCAAGGGCGCCGACAAGCCGATCGAGGTCACGATCGTACGCGACGTGATCCGGGTGAAATCGGTTCGCTCGCACAACGAAGGCGACGACATCGGCTACATCCGCATCACCCAGTTCAACGAGCAGACCACCGATGGCCTCAAGAAGGCAATCAGCGACCTCACCACCCAGCTCGGCGCCGAAAAGATCAAGGGCTTCGTCGTCGATCTGCGCAACGATCCGGGCGGCCTGCTCGACCAGGCGATCTCGGTGTCCGACGCCTTCCTCGACAAGGGCGAGATCGTCTCGACGCGTGGCCGCAATGCCGAAGAGACGCAGCGCTTCAACGCACGGCCGGGCGACCTCACCAAGGGCAAGCCGCTCATCGTGCTGATCAATGGCGGCTCGGCTTCGGCTTCGGAAATCGTCGCCGGCGCACTGCAGGACCACAAGCGCGCGACCTTGATCGGCACGCGCTCGTTCGGCAAGGGCTCGGTGCAGACCATCATCCCGCTCGGCGCCGGCAATGGGGCGCTGCGGCTGACCACGGCGCGCTACTACACGCCATCCGGCCGCTCGATCCAGGCCAAGGGCATCAGCCCCGACATTGAGGTGCTGCAAGAGGTGCCGGACGACCTCAAGGCCCGCACCGACTCCAAAGGCGAGGCCTCGCTGCGCGGTCACCTCAAGGCGGAGGGCGCCGAGGAGTCGGGGTCGCAGTCCTACGTGCCTCCGGACGAGAAGGATGACCGGGCCCTTACCAGGGCGCTCGATCTCCTGCGCGGCGCCACGACCGATGCCGCCTTCCCGCCGAATCAGAAGACCGCCGTGCCGAACTGAGCGGCCGGCGGCCGATCGAAATCAAGGGGCGGCAAGAGCGAAGCCGCCCCTTATTTTTCGGCGGCGGCTGACCGCGCCAAAGCCCTCGCGGCGCGCGCTGCAAGGGCGGGTGTTGGGCTGGTCCGGGGCGTTGGCCGCGGCTCCCATGGTAAGCTGCAGGGCATGATTCGCGCCGGCCTCGCCCGCCAAGCATCTCCTCGCCGGGACTGGCCCAAGGAACCGACCCGGCCGACCGGCCAAGGAATTGGCCCATGACGGCCGATGATCTGAGCGCGCCGCTCGGCCAGCATCGCCAGGCGAAATCCCGGCGCGGATTCCCGGTGGTCCTGTCGTACGCAACCATCGGGCTCCTGGCGTTGTTCCCCGCGGTTTTCGTCCTGTGGGCGATGGTCGGAGAGGATCCATTCGGCGGCGAGCCGAAGGTCGCGGTGCCGATCGATCTTCGGGTGGCGCCCGGCGCGAACAAATCCGACGCACCCGCAGGAGCGCAAGCCGTCGCCGGTTCGCAAAGTCCCGGTCACGACGACGCCGCAGTGGCAAAATCGGCGCCGGCGAACGAGGCACCGGCCGCGACCAGGACAGTCACCATCATCGACGGCAAGACCGGCGCGCGGCAGGAGGTGGCGATCCCCGTTCCTGCACCGGGCAATGCGGCAGGCGCCGCCGACGCGGCGCCCGTCGACCAGAGATTCGTCGAGATGACGGCGCACGGACCGATTCCGAAGATCGCCGACGACGGCGTGCGGCCGGCGGACGCCTTTGCCCGGCCGGTCAAGCCGCTGCCGGGCAAGCCGGATGCGCCGCGCATCGCGCTCATCGTTGGCGGCCTCGGCGTCAGCGCAAGCACCACGATGGAAGCGATCGCCAAGCTCCCCGGTGCGGTGACGCTGGCCTTGATGCCCTATGGCGCCAATGTCGAGCGCCTTGCGGCGCAGGCGCGCGCCGCCGGTCACGAAATCCTGCTGCAGGTGCCGATGGAGCCGTTTGGCTATCCGGACAATGATCCCGGCCCGCAGACCCTGCTGACCTCGCTCACCCCGGAGCAAAACCTCGAACGGCTGCACTGGTTGATGGGTCGCTTCCAAGGTTATGTCGGCGTCGCCGACGCGATGGGCGCGCGCTTCACCGCCTCCGAGCAGGCGTTCGCGCCGGTCCTGCGCGAGACCGCCAAGCGCGGGCTCATCTATGTCGACGACGGCTCCAATCCGCGCAGCGTCGCCGGTCGCATCGCCGGCGCCAACAATCTGCCGTTCGCCAAGGCGGACCTCATGCTCGATTCGGTTCCTACCGCGGCCGAAATCGACCACGCGCTCGGCCGCCTCGAAATGGCGGCGCGCGAGCGCGGCTTAGCCGTCGGCATGTCCTCGGCGCTGCCGGTTGCTATCGAGCACATCGCCAAATGGGCCAAGTCGGCCGAAAGCCGCGGCTTGCTGCTCGTTCCGATCAGCGCGACGGCGGCCAAGGCGAAGCAGAGCTAGAAGCATGATCCGGAAAAGTGGAGGCCGGTTTTCCGAAAAGATCATGCTC
>JASHXX010000327.1 GCA_030043335.1 Xanthobacteraceae bacterium | reverse complement strand
TCAGCGCACCAAAGGTGGTGATGCCCGAACAAGCCAGCGGTGCCGCGCGTTCCGGCGGAATGCCGCCGATGTCGAACAGATAGCGGGGATGCGGCACCAACAGATGGTCGGCATAGCCGCCGGCGCGGAACACGCCGATGCTGAACGCGGTGCGGCAGAGCTGCTCGTCGCCGCGGTGGCAGACCTTGCACTCGCCGCAGCCGAGCCAGGGATGCACCAGCCGGCGGTCGCCGACCTTGACTCCCTTGGCGTCCGGGCCGACGGCGACGACTTCGCCGACATTCTCGTGCCCCATGGTCAGCGGCAATTTGACGCCGCGATCGGCGAGCTTGAGGAATTTGCCGCCGCCGAGATCGTATTGGCCCTCCCAGATGTGCAGGTCGCTGTGGCAGACGCCCGCGGCGATGACCTTGAGCAAGACCTCGGTGCCTCCGGGCTTCGGCGTCGGCCGCTCCATCAGCCGCAGCGGCGCGCCGCATTCGCAAACGTCATAGCTCTTCATCGGACTATCCTCCCTGTAGCGTCTGCCGCTTCTCGAATGGAGATATTAAGAATAGTAGCATAGGAGCGTCTTGAGGCTAGACGAGATGATGCTGGACAGCCAACGCCAGTGGCGCGCCGCGAGCGAACTGATCGACGGCGACGCCATCGTCGCCGATCTCAAGGCGCTCGCCGCGACCCATGCCGGGCGCGAGCGCGAATTGCGCGCCGCGGTGGCGCCGCGCCTCAAAGCGGCGTTGCTGCAGGCGCGCGCCGGCGCCGAAGAGCTGCTGCTCAAGGACCGACACGGCCGACGCTGCGCGGAACGGCTGTGCCAGACGCAGGACGAGATCATCCGCATCCTGTTCGAGTTCGCCGCCGGCGAGCTCTATCCGGCGCGCGTCCGCTCCCAGGCCG
This sequence comes from Xanthobacteraceae bacterium, assembly GCA_030043335.1. Taxonomy (GTDB): domain Bacteria; phylum Pseudomonadota; class Alphaproteobacteria; order Rhizobiales; family Xanthobacteraceae; genus BOG-931. The sequence continues at coordinate 2,731 of JASHXX010000327.1, read as the reverse complement.
AGCGCATGACGGTCATCGCCACCGGCGGCTATGGCCGCGGGCTCCTGGCGCCCGGCTCCGACATCGATCTCCTGTTCGTGCTGCCCTACAAGCAAACCGCCTGGGGCGAGTCGGTCGCCGAAGCGGTGCTCTATTGCCTGTGGGACATGGGGCTCAAGGTCGGTCACGCGACGCGTTCGGTCAACGAATGCATCCGCCAGGCCAGGTCCGACATGACGATCCGCACCGCGCTTCTGGAGTCGCGCTACCTCCTCGGCGACGCCACGCTCTACAGCGAGCTTAAGGCGCGCTTCGACAAGGAGGTGGTGCAGGGCACCGCGCCGGAATTCGTCGCCGCCAAGCTTGCCGAGCGCGAGGAGCGCCACCGCCGCGCCGGCCAGTCGCGCTATCTGGTCGAGCCCAACGTCAAGGACGGCAAGGGCGGCCTGCGCGACCTGCACACGCTGTTCTGGATCGCCAAATACGTCTACCGCGTGCGCGAGCCCGAGGAGTTGATCGAGCGCGGCGTGTTTGACGCGGAGGAGTACCGGCTGTTCCGCCGCTGCGAGGATTTTCTCTGGTCGGTCCGCTGCAACATGCATTTCCTCGCCGGCCGCGCCGAGGAGCGGCTGTCGTTCGACATCCAGCGCGAGATCGCGGTGCGGCTCGGTTACACAGAGCATCCGGGCCTGCGCGACGTCGAGCGCTTCATGAAGCATTACTTCCTGATCGCCAAGGACGTCGGCGATCTAACCGCCATCCTCTGCGCCGGCCTCGAGGAGCGTCAGGCCAAGCCGGCGCCGGTGCTGAGCCGCGTCATCGCCCGGCTGCGGCCGGCGCGCGGTCAGCAGCGGCTCACCGAGACCGACGATTTCGTCATCGACAACAACCGCATCAACATCGCCCGCGCCGACGTCTTCAAGCGCGATCCGGTCAATCTGATCCGGCTATTTCATCTGGCGCAGAAGCACAATCTGGCGATCCGCCCCGAAGCCATGCGCGCGGCGACGCGCTCGCTCCATCTGATCAACTTGCAGCTGCGCGAGGACAAGGAAGCCAACCGGCTGTTCCTGGAGATCCTGACCTCAAAGAACGAGGCGGAGACCGTGCTGCGGCGCATGAACGAGGCCGGCGTGCTCGGCAAGTTTGTCCGCGCCTTCGGACGCATCGTGGCGATGATGCAGTTCAACATGTACCATCACTACACGGTCGACGAGCACCTGATCCGCTGCATCGGCGTACTCAACGAGATCGAGCGCGGCGAAAACCGCGACGTGGCGCTCGCCAGCGAGCTCATCCGTACCATCCAGCCGGAGCATCGAACGGTGCTCTACGTCGCGCTGTTCCTGCACGACATCGCCAAAGGCCGCATCGAGGACCACTCGATCGCCGGCGCGCGCATCGCCCGGCGCTTCTGTCCCCGGCTCGGGCTCGGCGCCGCCGAGACCGAGCTGGTGGCGTGGCTGGTCGAGGTGCACCTCGTGATGTCGACGGTGGCGCAGTCGCGCGACCTGTCCGACCGCAAGACTATCGAGAACTTCGCCGCGGTGGTACAGTCATTGGAGCGGATGAAGCTCCTGACCATCTTGACCACCGCCGACATCCGCGCGGTCGGGCCGGGGGTGTGGAACGGCTGGAAGGCGCAGCTGATCCGCACCCTCTACTACGAAACCGAGCCGGTGCTGACCGGCGGCTTCTCCGAGGTCAACCGCGCCGAGCGCGTCGCGCTGGCCAAGGCCGAATTCCGCGCCCAGATGGCAGACTGGCCGGAAGCGACGCTCGACGCCTATCTCGCCCGCCACTATCCGGCCTATTGGCTCAAGGTCGATCTGGCGCACAAGGTGGCACATGCGCGCTTCGTCCGCACGACGCAGGAGGCGGGCAAGCGCCTCGCGACCAGCGTCGGCTTCGACGTCGAGCGCGGTGTCACCGAGCTCACCGTGTTCGCGCCCGACCACCCGTGGCTCCTCTCGATCATCGCCGGAGCCTGCGCGCTCGCCGGCGCCAACATCGTCGACGCGCAGATCTACACCACCACCGACGGGCTCGCCCTCGACACCATCGCCGTGTCGCGCGAGTTCGAGCACGACGAGGACGAAGCGCGCCGCGCCGGGCGCATCTGCGACACCATCGAGAAGGCGGTGCGCGGCCAGATCCGGCTGCCGGAGGTGGTGCCCAAGCGCGCGCCGCCGAAAGGGCGCCTCAAGGCGTTCGCCATCGAGCCCGAGGTCACCATCAACAATCAATGGTCGCGGCGCTACACCGTGGTGGAGGTGACCGGCCTTGACCGGCCCGGCCTGCTCTATGAGCTGACCTCGACGCTATCGAAGCTCAATCTCAACATCGCCTCGGCGCATGTCGCGACCTTCGGCGAGCGCGTCGTCGACGTGTTCTACGTGACCGATCTCCTGGGCGCCAAGATCGCCACCCCGACGCGCCAGGCAGCGATCAAGCGCCCGCTGCTCGCGCTGTTTACGACATCGGGTGGCGAGGCGAAGCCGGAGCGCGGGGTCGCGGCGGAGTGACGGCCGCCGCCGAATCCGGTAACCGTGCCTTAAACCGCCCGCTCTAGCGTGCGCGCAGCGCGTTTCGCGCGCTGGGGACGGACATGGCGCGGCGGCAGGCCGGTCGGAAGCGGGCGCGGGCGACCGCCGAAGGCGCCGCGAGCCTCGACCTGCGGCTGCGTCCGGAGGATCGCACCGGCGGCCCGCCGGCAGGACGCGGCGACGGCAGAAGCCGCCGGCGAGATGCC
>JASHXX010000326.1 GCA_030043335.1 Xanthobacteraceae bacterium | reverse complement strand
CACGTCTCGCGACGTCGGGGGATTCACACCTCAGATGAGATCGATGCTCTTCGTCCCCGGCAACCGTCCGGAGATGGTCCCCAAGGCGGTGGCCACCGACGTGGACGCGATCATCTTCGACCTCGAGGACTCGGTCCCCGAATCGTCAAAGGAGCTCGCACGGGACAACCTGGCCGAGCTCGAGGCGCTGCGCGTTCCGCTCTACGTCCGAGTGAACGCCGGGGAGACCGACCACCTGTGGAAGGACGTGACGGCCGCCGGATCGGCCCGCGTTTCTGGTGTCGTGCTGCCCAAGGCGGAAGACCCCAACCTGCTACAGCGAATCGACGGCGCCCTGACGGCGCTGGAGCTCTCGGCGGGTGGTACCCGGGGCACGACGGACATCGTCCCCCTCATCGAGAGCGCCCGCGGCGTGCTGACCGCCTACGAATTGTTCCGCAGCTCCCCGAGAATCCGCTCGCTGCTCTTCGGCTCGGGCGAGCAGGGCGACCTAGTGGCGGACCTTGGTTGCCAATGGACGCCGGAGGGCACGGGCCTCCTGACTGCTCGGGCCATGGTGCTCATGGCGGCCCGCGCCGCCGGCGTCGACCCGGTCGACGGTCCCCACGCCAATTTCCGCAATGCTCAAGTCTATCGCGAGGAATGCCGCCGCGCCATGATTCTCGGCTGCGTCGGCAAATGGGCGATCCATCCGGCCCAGATCGAGATCGCGCTTGAAACGTTCACGCCGAAGCGGGAGGAGGTTGACCGCGCGCGCAGACTCACCGCCGCCTACGCGAAAGCCGAAACCGAGGGGCTCGGCGCGGTCAATGTCGACGGCGTCATGGTCGATGCCGCCTCAATCCGCATCCTTAGCAATACCATACGCAAGGCCGACCTCATCGGCATGTAGAGAAGATGAGCAGCGCGCTCGCCGATAGCGGCCGGCATGAGATTGCCCCCAGCATCCATAAATCGACGAGAACGGCGTCGCACTGGGCGTGCGGCTAAAGAAGCGCCAGCAAAAGAAAGCCTAGCGAACAGAGTAGCTAAATCATCCGAGCGGGCTGAAACTCCGTCGCATTGCCCGGCCACGGATCGTGGTGAGCTTAATCGCCTATGGCCGTAGAGGTCGTGTCCTCGATCGCGCTGTTCGTTAGCGCTGCCGGTAGGGGGTGCGTCTTAAGCCACAACGCCCGGGCCACAGCCGTCGGCTTAATCGCGAGTCTCCGCCACCATTCGGCCTCGTCGCGGGAACGATGAGCCTCGCGATGGTGCCCGCGGCACAGGGGAACGGTGAACTCATCGCTGACCCTGCGACCAAAGGCGCGGCTCTGGGCAAAGCGCAGATGGTGGGCGTCCGAGGGCTGCCGGCCGCAGATAAGGCAGGGGCGCTTGGCGACTGCCCGGACATGGTCTCGGTCCCGAACGCGGCGCGGTTCCGGCAAGGTCAGCAGGCTCTTGTCGATCGCGCTCGACCGGGGCCGAGCGCTCTGCCTCGTGGCCTCCCGAGCATGCTGGCCCTGCAGCCCTTCAGGGACCGCCTCCTGGGCCTGGTGCGCGTCCGCGGCACCCGTAGCGAGGGTCGTTAGCCTCGTCTGGAAAAGCTCCTCTACGCACCCTGCATCGGCCGCAGTCAGCCTGTTCTTTTCCGCGAGGCATCGGTGCGCCCAGACGGCCATCTCTTCATGGGTGCCGAGAGCACTCAGTTCGGCGAGGAGTCGATCGCGGAGTTCGGCCGATGCCTCGGGCCCGAGAACCGGTTTGGTGGACTTGGCATCACTGCCGCGTTGCGGCCGATTGCGCTGTCCGCTATTGAGCCGCCCATTGCCGACTGGCCTTGGGTTCTCGGGGCCTGAGCTTCGGTTCGTCGGTGTCGTGAGATCCGGTGCATCGAGGTCATCCTCACCCGCAATGCCAACGAGAGTGAAGAGCGCATAGCGCCGGGCATAGGTCAGCGCCGCTCCCATCCGATGCGGGGTCGTAGTGTCGGCAATGGCGCAGACCGGCCAATCCGAGGCGATCCATTCTCCCGAGGCGTGCGCCAGCACGGTCGTGAGGCTGACAATGCCGGCCGCCTGATCAATCGAGGTCGTCTGCACCGTGGCGATCTCATGCTGCCCCAAGGTCTTGCGCACGATCTCGAGCCCGCTCGACAGCGGCGCATAGCGAAAGGTCTGCTCGGTCCCGCCAGTTCCTTCACAACGAATGGTCGCCGCCAAGGACTTCTCCGGATTGATAAGTTCGGCCTGGGCCTTGGCGAGCGCCCCAGCGAGACTGCCGATTGAGGGGCTAGAGCGCTGCACGGCTGTCCTCCGTCCCCAGGAGGTCGAAACTGATAGCCCCTGACTTGGAGCGCTTGGCCCGCACCCCGTGGCCGATCGCCTGCTGGGCATCGTCCGGCATCAGGTTCTTGAGCTCGGCTTTGGCCTGCTCGTGCTCGAGATGAGCCGAGCGGGTGCGGGCGAACACCGCGGCAAACTCCGCCCAGGCATTGGACGAGCTCATATCGACGATGCGCACTGCCTCGATGCGCGGCTTCGGCGGTTCGACCCCGAACAGGGCCGGGGGCTCCCCGCTCTCGACACAGTGCCAGAATTTGCGCTCAGCGGTGACGATCAGATGCTGGTAGAGCGGATCGGCATGGACCTTGATCTCGACCCATTTGCCGCCGCCGGTGATCACCGAGAGGACCGAGGCCCTTGCCGCCACGACCCACATGTTATGTTGCAGCTGCGGCATGTACTTCTCGGCGGCAGCTTCTTCGGAGAACGACCATGGCAGCATGAATTTGGCCTCGAACACCTCGCCGCCTTCGACCCGGCCGTCGAGGGTGGCCGCCATCCATCTGAGCGTCGGATGCCGCCGCCACTGTTGGACATCGGTGATGACCCGTCCGGTATTGGCTTGGTACCAGCGCCGGTTAAGCTTCTCGGTGGCGAGGCCGAGCTGGACGATGAGGTTGCCCGAGAGGTCCTCCGGCTCAGCCTCGCCGCGTTTCTCCCGCCACAGCCGCAGCAGGGCGGCCTCATCGCTCCCCATGATGATCCGGGCGTCCGAGCCCCCTATAAAAGATCGTCGAGAATTTTGGGTCATCATCGCGACAGCCTCTCATTCATATGAATAAAAAACTATCATAAGGCGAAAAATATGTCAAGCTCGACTTAGCGCAAAAATTCCAATGAGGACGATCCTCGGAACGCAGATGAGGGCGGCTCGAGCTCTCCTTCGGTGGTCAGCTTCAGACCTTTCGCGGGAGTCAGGAGTAAGCCTCTCTACAATCCATCGCGCCGAAGCAGTCGATGGGGAAACAGCAATGACGTTTGCAAATGCGGCGGCCGTCCGAAGGGCCTTTGAAAATGCTGGCGTCGAAATAATCGAGGAACACGGTGGCGGGCCGGGAGCTCGACTGAGGCAAGCTCTGTCAAGCCCATCAAAACGCAAGGCACGGGAGTAATAATCTAGTTGCTTGCGCCCCTTTTTTGCACCCGACGGGGTCGGCGGCATGAGTGCTTTGTCGACGAGAAATGGCGACGGACCGGGCGTCCGGCAGAGAAAGCGGCAACAGAAGAGTCGCTGAGGCCGTGCCAAATGGGTCGCAGCGGATCAAGCGCGACCCGTCCGCAATCCGCCGTAGTAACGATAAGGAGCCATGGCATGAACAGCGAACAACCGAAGGCTTTGCAGAAAGCTGCAAAGGCACGCTAAAGAGCTGGTGAAGGATTGATGCGTGCGTATAAGATCGGTGCGAGTGGCTTTGAGCTTGTCCGGCTTGGAAGGAAGTCGAAAGGGCTGCTCAAGGCTATCTCAATCTCATCGCGAATATTACCGGCGAACACCGCGCAAGATTAAGCCACCACCTCTTGGCGAAGCACTCGTTCCAAAGAAGCGCAAATGATCATCGCCGTTGGCTCGAAGCTGGCTGCACGAAGAGCAGCATGACCGTCGAGGGCGGCCGCCTTCAGAAAGCATTTTGTCCGGCCCGGAGATCACGGCGAGCATTCGGCGACCACATGTTAGCGAAGAGGAGATGCAGACCATACCGCCGCCGCGCAGGTCGATTTGGATGACTAATCCCAATGGCAAGCGTCCCAAGGCGCGTTCCGCAGGTAGTCTCTGATCGTCCTCATTGGAAGATTCGGCTAAACGCCATCGCAGTGATAAATTGGTCCCAGCCCTTGTTTGATGCCTCC
>JASHXX010000325.1 GCA_030043335.1 Xanthobacteraceae bacterium | reverse complement strand
GCCGACGATATTGTGAACACGGCGCAATCCGGCCGCCAAGGCGATCGGGTAGCGGACGCGCGTTCAGAACGCGTAATATCGCAAAGAATCGCAGCGAACAGAGGGGAAACATGAACGTGCAGGATTTCCCTCGCCCGAGCGACGACCGCGGCGGCCTGGCGCTCGTAGTCGCCGCCGCCTCGTTGCTGGCCGAGCGCCGGCGCGACATTCCGCGCGATTTCCTCGCCGCACTTTATGGCTATGCGGCGCCCGAGGATCTGGCGCGCTACCGGGCCGAGGAACTCGCCGCCATCGCCGAGCAGTCGTGGGCGCTGCTCGCGACGCGAAAGAGCGGCACGCCGAATATCCGCTTCGAGCCGGCTCCGCTGAGGCCAAGCGTCGCGGTGCTCGAGATCGTCAATGACGACATGCCGTTCCTGGTCGATTCGGTCATGGGCGAGCTTAACGAGCGCGGCCTTGACATCAGGCTGGTCGTCCATCCGGTGTTCACCATCGAGCGCGACGCGGCGGGGAGCGTCCTCGCCTTCAAGGGCACGCGCAAAGCCGAGGGCGGGCGCGAAAGCTTCATCCATATCCACGTCGAAGGCGCGACGGACGCGGCACAGCGGGCCGAGGTCGTCCGCGCCGTCGAGGAAGTCCTTGCCGACGTGCGCATCTGCGTCGAAGACTGGCGGCCGATGCTCGCGCGGGCCGGCGAGATCATTGCCGAATTACGCGCCAACCCGCCGCCGCTTGCGGCCGATGAGATCGCCGAAGCGGTCCAGTTCCTCGAATGGATCGCGGGCGACAATTTCACCCTGCTCGGCGCGCGCGACTACCGCTTCACCCAAGGCGCCAAGGAGCCGCTCGAGCCGAAGTTCGAGACCGGCCTCGGGCTGTTGCGCTCGCGCGAGATGCGGCTGCTGCGCCGCGGGCAGGACCTCGTGGTGTTCACCCCGGAGATCATCGAATTCCTCAAGGAGCCGAAGCTGCTCATCGTTGCCAAGACGGCGGTGCGCTCGCGCGTGCACCGGCGCGTGCATCTCGACTATATCGGGGTCAAGCGGTTCGATCCGGACGGCAAGCTCGTCGGCGAACGCCGGTTCTGCGGGCTGTTTACCTCGACCGCCTATACGCGCTCGGTCCGCACCATTCCCTATCTGCGCCGCAAGGTCGACAACGTCATCCGCCGCGCCGGCTTCGATGCCTCGAGCCATTCCGGCAAGGCGCTGGTCAACGTGCTGGAGCACTATCCGCGCGACGAGCTGTTTCAGATCGACGAAGATACGCTCTACCAGTTCGCCCTCGCCATCCTGCAGCTCGACGAGCGGCCGCGGGTACGCGTGCTGCCGCGCGTCGACCGCTTTGATCGCTTCGTCTCGGCGCTGGTCTACATTCCGCGCGATCGCTACGACAGCGAGATCCGGGCGGCGATCGGCGCCTATCTCGCCGACGTCTTCAACGGCCGCCTGCGCGCCTTCTATCCGTTCTTCCCGGAAGGCCCGCTGGTCCGGGTGCACTTCATCATCGGCCGCTATGAGGGCGAGACGCCCAGCGTCGAACGCGCCGAGCTCGACCGTGCCGTCGAAGCGATCGTACGCAGCTGGATCGACGGCCTGCGCGAAGTGCTAGCTGCCGGTCCGCAACCGGAACAGGCGCCGGCGCTGTTCGCCCGCTATCGCGAGGCTTTCCCAATCGACTATCGCGAGGTCTATCCGCCGGCGACCGCGCTCGGCGACATCGGGCTCATCGAGGCGCTGGCCCCCGAGCGCCCGCTCGCCGTCGAGCTTTATCGCGAGGACGGCGCTACGTCGGCCTGCGCCGGGCTGAAGGTCTTCAGCCACGGCCGGCCGATCCCGCTCTCCGAACGCGTCCCGGTCTTGGAGAATATGGGATTTCGCGTCGTCGACGAGCGCACCTATCACCTGCGGCCGCACGACAAGGCCGATGTCTGGTTCCACGACATGGCGCTTGAAAGCGCGCTCGACCGGCCATTCGATCTCGCCGCGCTCAAGGAGCGCCTCGAGGCCTGCTTCCTCGCGGTGATGGGGCAAACCGCCGAGAACGACGGCTACAACGCGCTCGTGCTCGCGGCCGGCCTCCCCTGGCGCGATGTCGCGCTGGTGCGCGCGCTGTCGCGGTTCCTGCGCCAGATCCTCGTGCCGTTCTCGCAGGATTACATGTGGACGACGCTGCGCAAGCATGCCGGCATCGCCGCCGAGATCGTTGCGCTGTTCCATACCCGCTTCGATCCGCAGCTCCCGGCGCCGCCAAACGAGCGCGCGGCGCGCGAGGCGGCCGCTGGATCCGCGATCGAGACCGCATTGCAGTCGGTTGCAAGCCTCGACGAGGACCGCATCCTGCGCCGTTTCGTCAATGCGGTTACGGCCGCGATCCGCACCAATTTCTATCAGCGCGACAGCGGCGGCCGCTTCAAGGAGCTGATCGCGATCAAATTCGCCAGCGGCAAGGTCGACGGCATGCCGCTGCCGCGGCCGCTCTACGAGATCTTCGTCTATTCGCCGCGCGTCGAGGGCGTGCATCTGCGCTTCGGCAAGGTGGCGCGCGGCGGCATCCGCTGGTCGGACCGGCCGCAGGACTTCCGCACCGAGATCCTGGGCCTGGTGAAGGCGCAGAACGTCAAGAACGCGGTCATCATCCCGGTAGGCGCCAAGGGCGGCTTTGTTCCGAAGCGCCTGCCGCCGGGCGGCGCGGGCGCGGCGCGCGAAGCGATCCAGGCCGAAGGCACCGCCGCCTATCGGCTGTTCATCTCCACGCTCCTCGACATCACCGACAATATCGGCGCCGGCACGCGCGGGGTCGTGCCGCCGCCCGAAGTAGTGCGCCACGACGGCGACGATCCTTATCTCGTCGTTGCCGCCGACAAAGGCACCGCAACATTCTCCGACCTCGCCAACGCGATCGCGCTGGCGCACGACTTCTGGCTCGGCGATGCCTTCGCCTCCGGCGGCTCGGCGGGCTACGACCACAAGAAGATGGGCATCACCGCGCGCGGCGCCTGGGAATCGGTCAAGCGGCATTTCCGCGAGATCGACGTGAACGTCGGGATCACGCCGTTCACGGTGGTCGGCGTCGGCGACATGTCGGGTGACGTGTTCGGCAATGGCATGCTGCGCGAGAAGACGATTAAGCTCGTCGCCGCCTTCGACCATCGCGACATCTTCATCGATCCCGATCCTGATCCGGAGCGCAGCTTCGCGGAGAGGCAACGCCTGTTCGAGCTGCCGCGCTCGAGCTGGCAGGATTTCGACAAATCGCTGCTGTCGAA
>JASHXX010000324.1 GCA_030043335.1 Xanthobacteraceae bacterium | reverse complement strand
AGGTGCCGAGCAGATACTGGCCTTCGTAGAGCGCGTTGGCGCGAAACATCGGGAACACGTAGTCGCGCACGAATTCCTCGCGCAAATCCTCGATGAAGATGTTCTGCGGCTTGATGCCGAGCGTGAGCGCTTTCGCCCGCGCCGGCTCGAGCTCTTCGCCCTGGCCCAGGTCGGCGGTGAAGGTGACGACCTCGCAGGCATACGTGGTCTGCAGCCATTTGAGGATGATCGACGTGTCGAGGCCGCCGGAATAGGCCAGCACCACTTTCTTCACGTCGCCTTTTTTCACGTCGCCTTGAGCCATCGGAATCCCGCGCCGGCGGATGTAGCCGCCCGAAACGGCGCGGACTATAGGCGGGCGGGAGAGCGACGCAAGCAGCCGGCTCCTCCGGCCGCCGAAGCGCCGACGACGCTCAGGACTTGCCGCCGGTGCGACCGGCAAGCCGCCGCGCCGCGCGGCGCAGCGCCTCCCCGGCGCGGATCAGCGCCTCCTCGATCGCCTCGTCGGTCAGCCGCGTCAGCCGCCAGCGAAAGATCAGGCCGTAGAGCGTCCAGGCGGTGAGGAACATGAACACGCCGGCAAACGCGACATCGGTGAAGAAATGCGCGCCGGCGGCGATGCGAAGCGTGCCGACGCCGGCGCCGAAGGCGAGCGCCGCGGCGTAGGCGAGCGGGCGCCATTGCGGCGGTGTCAGCGCCGCCGGCGCGAAGGTCCAGAACGCGCCGGAGGGCTCGCCACCGATGAACGAGCAATTCGCCCGGCAGGCGCCGCGCGGATCCCACCACGGCGTGAAGCGGCCGGCGCCGCCGAACTCGGCGACGTCGATCGGGCGCACGCGGCCCCAATGGTCCTTGAGCAGCGCGTTGGCGAGGATGCCGGGGCCAAGCGCCAGGCTCAACAGCAGGAACACTGCGGCGCCGCCGCGCAGCGGCAGCCGCCCGCGCGGCCACAGGAGCTTGCCGGCGAGCGAGACAAATGCGAGTGCGGCGATCGCGGTAATCAGCCACTCCGCAACCTCGCGCGCGCGCGTCATCGCAGGCTGATAGCTGCCGCCGAAGCTTTTCGTCACCGGATCGAAGAATAATGCTGAGATTTGGAGGTCGAGTCGCGGGTCGATCGCGAACACCAGCCCGACCACGACGGCGACGGCGAGCGCGACGAGGAGACCGGTTCGGTTCATGCGGATGCTTTTAGACCAATGCCGGCACGATGCCGCAGCGTCACTTCACCAAGCCGGCGTTGCGGCCGGCTAACAGCCAATAGACCAAGCCGCCGGCAATACCGGCGGCGGCAAGCACCTCGCGCTCGCGCGCGACGTCGGGCTCTGCGATATAGCCTGCGAAATCGAGGCCGAAACACAGCGCCAGGGCCAGCGCGCCGCCGAGCACGGCATAGAGCACGCTCGAGCGCAGCGCAAAGCCTTCCGCCAGCGCGATGACCAGAAGCGCCGGCAGCAAGGCGACGCCCCAGATGAACACGGCCGCGACGCCGACGATCGACCACAACGCCACCGACGGCAGGCCAAGCGCGGCGAGATCGTCCCAGCCCGGGGTGAGCGTGCCGATGGTGAACACCAGCGCCGCGGCGACGCGGGCCAAGCCATAGCCGATGAACACCATGACGATGCGGCCGAGGATCGCCACGGGGGCGCGTTCAGTCGGTCATCGCCATCGCCCGCAGCGCCAGGCGCTCGCGGGCGGAGAGCTTTTCCGTCGCGCTCTTGAGCTGGCCGCAGGCGGCGAGGATGTCACGCCCGCGCGGGGTGCGCACCGGTGAGGCATAGCCGGCATTGAACACGACCTCCGAGAATTTCTCGATCTGCGCCCAGTCCGAGCATTCATAGTGGCTGCCCGGCCAGGGATTGAACGGAATCAGATTGATCTTCGCCGGAATGCCCTTGATGAGACGCACCAGGGCGCGGGCGTCGGCAAGCGAATCGTTGACGCCTTTGAGCATGACGTATTCGAAGGTGACGCGCCGCGCATTCGACAGTCCCGGATAGTTGCGGCAGGCTTCGAGCAATTCGCGCAGCGGATATTTGCGGTTGAGCGGCACCAGCTCGTTGCGCAACGCGTCGGTGACCGCATGCAGCGATACCGCGAGCATCACGCCGATCTCGGTACCGGCGCGGGCGATCTTGGGAACAACGCCCGAGGTCGACAGCGTGATCCGCCGCTTGGAGAGGCTCAGACCTTCCCCGTCGGCAACGACATTGAGGCCGTCGCGCACCGCTTCGAAATTGTAGAGCGGCTCGCCCATTCCCATCATCACCACGTTGGAGATGAGACGCTTGCGTGCCTCCTCGTTGCCGTCTGAAGCCGGCGGACTAGCTTCCGTCCAATCGCCGAGCCGGTCGCGCGCCAGCACGACCTGGCCGACGATCTCGCCCGGGGTGAGATTGCGCACAAGGCGTTGCGTGCCGGTGTGGCAGAACGAGCAGTTGAGGGTGCAGCCGACCTGGCTCGAGATGCACAGCGTGCCGCGATCGGTTTCCGGAATATAGACGCACTCGACCTCGTGCGGCCGGCCTTCAATCTCGCCGGGAAGGCGGAGGAGCCATTTGCGCGTACCGTCGGCCGAGACCTGCTCGGCGGCAATCTCCGGCCGCGCGAGGGTGAAGCGCTGCGCGAGCGCGGCGCGCAGTTCCTTCGACAGGCTCGTCATCGCCTCGAAATCTTTCGCGCCGCGGACGTAGAGCCAGTGCCAGATCTGCTGCACCCGCATGCGCCGCTGCCGCTCCGGCACGCCGATCGCACCGAACGCTTCGGCGAGCGCGGCACGCGACAGCCCGACAAGCGAGGGCCGTTCCGGCGCGACATAGCGCTCCAGCGGCCGCTTCTCGATGTCGGCGGCGGAGACAACGCCTTGCGGCTCGGTGGCGACAAGCGAGGCAGTCATGATCCATCCTAGAGGCGTAACGGCGTAGCGCTTGGATCCTTGGCGCTTAGATGGGGTAAGTGCCACTCCTTCGACAGGAGCACACCGACCGAGTTCGCGCTATTTGCATTCCTGGTCGACGCGGTCGAGCGCCTGGGCGAGCCCGCGCAGCGAGAAGGTGTCGGTCGAGCGCGTGCCCTTCACCGAAACGCCTTTGACAATCGCGCTTTGGCCGGTGCGCATCGCTTCGACCATATGCGCCTCTTCGGTCGCGTTCTTGACCCAGGCGCCGTCCTGCTGCGTCGAGAGCGCAAACGAGATCGTGCCGACCTCGGCCGTTGCCTCGGAATTTGGCTTGAACGGATAGCCGATGGTGATCGACACCTCGTTGCTCACTTTGTCCGCGGGCCGCGAGGAAATGAACATATAGGACGGATTACGCGGCCGGTCTGGCGGAGTGGTTTCCGACGACGAAGGCTTGGCGATGGCGAAGCAAACCTTCTTGCCGCCGGGCGAAGCTGTGTACGCGCCCCACTCGCCATACCGGCTGAGAAGCGTCGGTTTCGCGCCGCCCGCGACGGCCGGCGTGGCGGCCGCCGCGGCGGCGGGCTTCGCCGGAGCCTCGGGTTTGGGCTTGTGCGGCTTCTTGGGCGGAGCCGCTGGCGTCGCGGTGTCCGCGGGCGCCGGTTGCTGGGCCAGCGCCGGAGCGATCAGCGCGGCTGCAAGGAGCAGCGAAGGGGCAAGTGACCACCGAAGATGCATCAGGCCTCGCAGCTAGGCACTGGCGAATCCAACCCCTTCAACTTTAACTCAGATCGACCGGCTAGGGAACGAAATCGGCAATCCGCCGCGGCCGCATACGCCGCAGCCGCAAGCGCGACGCCCTCAGCGAAGTACCGGCAAAACGTGACGGCGAGCACAGCGGGATACCGCCGAGCTACCGATACTGGGGTGCGTGAAGGACGAGCGTGTGCGGCCTACGGCGTTCTGCCAGGCTCCGGTGCGCGCTGCAGCAGGCGAGAAAGTGCTGTGAATCAGATTTCCTGGATGGAAGCGGACCACTCGGCTTACGGGACGAGCCCCCCGGCATTGGCGCCCGGTGGTCTGGGCGAACTTCTGGCCGCCGTCGGCGCGAGCCGCGACGGCAGAGCCTTCACCGTGCTGTTCGATCATTTCCGGCCGCGCCTGCAGGCGCAGATGGTGCGCGGCGGCTTGGCGCCGTTCGCAGCCGAGG